>JAVBSB010000111.1:0-5010 GCA_031547365.1 Oscillospiraceae bacterium
AAGCTTCCTCTATTGCCCCGCAAAGATTGTCGTCGCTGACAGAAAGAATCATTTTTACATTGGCAGCAGAAATACGATATGCGATGTCCTTCGCTTTTAGCATATGTGTGGCGGGAATCAGCACCGCGCCCAGCTTATGCGCCGCCAAAGTGAAGAACCAGTATTCGTAACGGCGTTTAAGCATAGCCATGACAACGTCGCCGGAGCCAATTCCAAGGCTCTTCAGCGCGTTGGCATATTTGTCGCTCTGCCGCTTCACCTCTGCAAAGCTGATGATCTTTTCATCGCCCTGGTCGTTGCACCACAGCAGCGCTGTTTTTTCAGGAAAATCAGCGGCAAGCGCATCGGTCACGTAGTAAGCAAAATTAAAATCCTCTGGGTAATTCACCTTAAAGTTTTTATAAAAATCCTTATAGGACGAAAAATCCGTCCTGCAAAACCGGTCAAGGAACATAATATTCTCCTTATTTTTTTAGTGATCACATTGTTATGATAACGAGTGCTCTTGCGGGTTTTCCGCCGAGCGCCTTCATGCCGTGGGGGTAGGCCGAATCAAAATAAATCGAGTCGCCCTCCCCCATGGTAATTCGGTGATCACCGACCTGTATGATGAATTCGCCCTCCAGGCAATAGTGAAATTCCTGCCCTTTATGGGTATTCAGGCTAAACGGCGCATCCTGCGCGCCGGGTTGTATTGTGATAAACATCGGTTCCATTTCGCGCTCCGCAAAGTTATACGCAAGCGAGCGGTAACCATACGCCTCGCGGCGGTCAACCGCCACGCCCTTGTTTTTGCGCACGACACAATATTGATGAAGCTTCGCGGCTTCGCCTGTCATCAGCTCTGTCGTGCTCACTCCATACTGCGCCGCAACGTTGTGTATCACACTCACGGGAATGTCGCTTTCCCCCGCTTCATAGCTTTGCAGCTCCGTTAAAGCAATTCCAACGGACGCCGCAAAGGCTTCTTCGCTTTGCCCGTTGAGTTCGCGCGCCTCGCGCAGGCGCAGCCCGATTTCCTGATTGCGTTCATTCATGTTTGAACACCTCCCATCTTAGTTTATCATAAACTGCCTTTTTACGCAAGGCTTAATTATGTAAAATTCTTTTGACTATTTTCATTCTATATGTTAAAATTAAAAACAGCAATGAAAGAGAGGTTATCCCATGGCTTACCGTATCACTGATGCCTGTATCGGCTGTACATTATGTACGAAAGTCTGCCCTGTAATGGCAATTTCGGGTACGCTGAAGCAACGGCACAGCATAAACCCGAAGCGCTGCGTAGAATGCGGCGTATGCGGGCGCGCCTGCGCAAAAAGCGCGGTTGTTGACACAAACGGAATTACAATTGAACGAATTCCGCGCAAGGATTGGGACAAGCCGCTTTTTGATGCTTCGCGCTGTAGTGCCTGCCATCTCTGTGTACAGACCTGCACCGCCGGCGCAATTGATATTTCTATGCCGACCTATAAAGGCGACCTGCGTGTTGCGGCTTACCTTGCCGCGCCCGCAAAGTGCGTCGGCTGCGCATTGTGCGTTGCCGCCTGTCCAATGGACGCGATCGCCATGCAGGATAACAGGGAGGCGAAGTGATGTATACTCCACGTTACGCAAAAGTAAACTTGACTACAGGCGAAATTACGGCGTATCCGGTTTCGCGCAAATATTATGAAAAATATCTGGGCGGTAAAACCCTCGCTGCGCGGCTGCTGCTGGACATCATGCCGGCGGGAATTGACCCGCTCGCGCCGGAGGCGGTAATTATCGTCAATACAGGGCCGCTTAACGGCACGGGCGCGCCGTGTTCCAGCCGGTTTAACGTCAGCTTCAAAAATGTGCAAACCGGCGGCATCGCGTCTTCAAACTGCGGCGGACCGTTCGGTGTTATGATGAAAAAAGCGGGCTATGACGGTCTGATCATCGTTGGCGCGGCGGATCATCCCGTACGCGTTGAAGCTGTCGACGGCGAGATCGCGATTCTTGACGCAACGGAGCTTTGGGGGTTGGACTGCGAAGAAACGCAGGAAAAGCTGCCCAAACACTATGGCATGCTGGTTGCCGGACCTTCCGGCGAACACATGGTGAAATACGCGGGTCTTGCCAGCGGCGAACGCATGGCGGGGCGCTGCGGCTGCGGCGCGGTGTTTGGCTCGAAAAAGCTCAAAGCCCTCACGGCCTACGGCACGCAAAAGCCCTATGTCGCGCACCCCGAGGCGTATCACAAATACATTCAGCAATGGGTGCGCTTTCTGCAAAAGCACAGCATGACCGGCAATGCCCTCCCCTCTTACGGTTCTGCGGGATTGGTCAGCAAGGCGAACGCGAGCCATGCCCTGCCGACTTTGAATTTTAAGTACGGTCATGACGACCAGGCGGACAAAATCAGCGGCGAAACCCTTGCGGAAACCCACTTAACCCGCAACAGCGGCTGCGTTAGCTGCCCCATACGCTGCGAACGGCGCGTCAAGCTTGACGACCGCGAAGTAAAGGGACCCGAATATGAAACGGTCGGCTTTTTCGGACCGAATATTGGCGCGCATGACCTTGATGCCATTTGCAGGCTGAATTATGTCTGCGATATACTCGGGCTTGACACGATTTCTGCTGCTTCGACCATCGCTTACGCCATGGAGCTTTATGAAGAACAGGGTATAGACTTTGGCGTACGGTTCGGCGACGTATCCAATTTAGAGGAAGTTCTGCGCAAGACAGCCTTGCGTGAGGGCATCTATGACGAGCTCGCCAACGGCAGCAAATGGCTCAGCGAAAAATATGGCGGCAAGGCCTATGCCATGCACGCAAAGGGCTTAGAAATGGCGTCCTATGAGCCGCGGCGCAGCGTAGGCATGGGGCTTGGATATGCCACATCGAACCGCGGCGGCTGTCATTTAAACGGCGGCTACCTGGCTTTATTGGAATCCGTGGGTGTGCTGAACGTGAACCCAACCAGCCCGCGCAGCAAGGCGCAGCTGACGGTGTTTATGCAGGACGCGCTCGAAAGCGTATCCGCCGCAGGCTGCTGCTTATTTTCCGCGCAGACCTTCGTACCCAATATTCTGTTCCGGCTTGGTCCGCACCATATTGTCACAAGAATTGTCGGAAAGATATTCGGTCTGGCAGGACCGCTTGTCAGCCTGATGCTAAAGGCGCTGCTGCCCCTGCTGAAAATCAATACGTTCTATATCCTTCCGCACTCAAAGGCGCTAAAGCTCTGTACAGGCTTAAAGATATTTATAGGCGATTTTTTGATTATGGGTGAACGCAGCTACAATCTTGAGCGTATGTTTAATGTGCGCGAGGGCATCGTTGACGACGCCCTCCCCGACCGCATGACAAAAACCCCGCAGGATCCGAACAATCCGCATACGGTTGTGCCGATGGATAAAATGCTGCCTATTTACTACCGCACGCGCGGCTGGAAAAATGGCGTACCCACCAGGCGGCAACTCAAAAAACTGAAAATTGAAATTTCTGAAGGTGACGCTTCGGCGCTATAGATTAGGGGGTTAACATGGCTAGAGTTAAGGTCTGTTACCGCGCAGCCTTAGAGGACAAGATCGGCAAAAAAGAGGAGACCATTGAAGCCGCAACTGTGCGGGAGGTGTTAGCTTACCTGAAAAAGACCTATGGAAAAGAGATTTCCAGCGAAGCAAAGCGGATGCTCATCGCAGTCAATAATGACAGCATACAACTGCACAAAGGCTTGGACACAAAGCTTTATGAGGGTATGATTGTACGGTTTTTACCCATTTGCGGCGGCGGTTAATCGACGGCATGTGACATTATTTTGCAATTCTCTTTTCCGATTGACATCAGTGTATAAGCGGTCTATAATCAGTTGTTTGGAGAAACAGGTAATATTTACCATCAACTGAAGGGATGACTGATTATGAAGCGAGCATTGTGTTTTTGTGCATTGATGTTGACAATCATTCTATTGCTCACGCCGTTGCAGGCTTACGCGGTCATCAGCTTTGACGGCAACGTGCTTCCGCTTGAATGGTATGACTACGTTGTGACGGAACCGGTCCGCACAGGCATCAGCATGTGCGCGATTAACCACGCAACCATACGCGCCTCAATTCAA
Source organism: Oscillospiraceae bacterium (assembly GCA_031547365.1). GTDB lineage: Bacteria > Bacillota > Clostridia > Oscillospirales > Acutalibacteraceae > WRMQ01. The sequence continues at coordinate 4,091 of JAVBSB010000111.1, forward strand.
CCCGCACAAAGCAGAGTCCTGCTTGGTTTCACAGCAACGACAGACAGCCCTCCCGAACAATCGGCTTTCGGTGCGGTCTTTTTTCTTTCCGGGAATGAAATCGCTCGCTGGCAGCTGAGCACGGGCGCAAGCGTAACTGCGGCGGACTACGATCTGCAAGGCGCGGGCTATTGCCAGGAAAACATCTATAACCATGGTTATACTTACGAAATAATTATTCACTGTAAAACTTCGGAAGCCTTGGCAGCGCTGAGTGGGCTGTCGCTGCAAATGATTGATCCGCTGGGCAATGCGTCGCAAATGGTGCCTTACCCAATTATAGCGGAGGAGCCGGTCACAACGACCAAAGCGCCGACGACAGAAAAGACAACTACAACCAAGGCGCCGACGACAGAAAAGACAACAACCACCAAGGCATCGACAACCGCAAAAGTAACAACTACAAAGGCGCCGACCACCGCGAAGGTGACCACGGTAAAAGCGACAACGGTCAAGCTTACGTCTGCAAAAACGACAACCGCGCAGCCAGTCTATACGAAAGCTTCTGCTGTTATAAGCGCCGCAAGCCAGGCACCGGCGAAGCAGAACCAACCGGTACAAACTTATACGGCAGCGCAGGCGTCCCCTTTCGTTGACCCTGCAATGGAACCGCCGACCCTGATGGCTGAGCAAATGCATTCTCTGCCTACGCTGGCTTTGGCATCTCCGCAGGAGACTACGCCCGCATCGTTATGGACTCCGTTCATTTATGCCGCGGCGGGGCTGCTGCTTGTTTTGGCAGGCGTACTGATTTTCTTCTGGCTGCGCGCACAAAAAAAAGTCGGCGGGTGACACCTCCGACAAATAGGAGGTTCCCAATGCTGAAGGTTCATCTCATTCCCGAAACCCATTATTATAATCATGATACGCTGGGGAGTTCA
>JAVBSB010000006.1:0-6620 GCA_031547365.1 Oscillospiraceae bacterium
TGCGTTCTCCCCGCGGCGGTCCCGGTAAGCAGGTCGACTTCGGCGAGCACAGCTTGGAATATGCGCTGTTCCCGCACATAGGACCGCTCGGCGCGGATACCTACCGCGAAGCCTACTTTCTCAACAACCCGATTCTATACACAGCAGGCGAAGCCGCCACTGCGCAGGCTGGTTTTATGTCGAGCTCAAACGAGAACATCATCATTGAAAGCGTAAAGCTTCCGGAAGATGGCAACGGCATATTGCTGCGCGTGTACAATTGCAGCGAGACTGAGCAGAGCGGCGCAATTAAAGTTGCGGCGCATCAGCCGAAGGACTTTGTCGGCGTGATGGAAGAACCCCTCGAGCCCGCAGGTAAAACACTGGCGCTGCGCGGATTCGAGCTAAAAATCATTCGCTTCATAAATTCATCAAGCAATAAACAATGAAGGAGAAGTACTATGAAAAAAACAATCAAGCGTATTGTCTGTATCCTCCTTTCCGTACTGTTGCTCGTAGCCCTTTATATCGGGGGGTCATTTGGGCTATCGGCTGTTAAAAAATATGCTCTGGAGCGCAAAATCACCGCCGAAACACATACAGGAGTGAGCGGCGCTGACCGAATTCACTTTTTAGACACCCGTAACTCCGATTGTATTCTGATTGAATCCAACGGGAAGTTCGCGTTGGTGGACGCCGCCGAGGATACGGACAACGTGCGCGGCTTTGAAGCGCTTGCGCTGGAAGGCTTTGAGGATAAGGTTGTCGATTACCTAAAAAAGGTTGCCGCAGACGATAAGGGCAAGGTCACGTTGGATTGGGTGCTGGGTACACACGCCCATTCCGACCACCTCGGCGGATTTGACACCATCCTGCTTGACCCGGATATCACTGTAAAAAAAGCTTTTTTAAAGACCTACAACGAGACCTATATCAGCGAATTCGAGATAGCTGAATGGGACAACAAGGAGGTCTATGAGCAAATGGTCAATGCCTGCAGGGCGCGCGGCGTAGAGCTTGTGCAGGATATTCCGGACGAACCGTGGCAATTCGAGGATTATACCGTACAGTTTTTTAATACAGCGGTCAACACAACAAAGCGCGTGGGCGAAAATGAAAACGCAATCGGAACCAAGCTGACCATTCATGGCAAAGCTGCTTTTCTTGCCGCTGATATCAACAACTTCGAAAAAACCGAGAGCGCCATCGCCAAGCAAGTCGGAAAGGTAGATCTGTTAAAGGTTGGGCATCATGGTTATTCCGATTCCACAACCTTCCCCCTGGTCCGTGTGCTTCGCCCAAAAATCAGTATAATGACCAGTGCAGGCACATATTATGGCAACCTGCCCGGACGCGCTTACCTGATCTTAATTTCGCATTCGGCGATTCTCACGACCGGCGCGCATAAGGGCATCATCGCTGACTTCACTTCAGACAATATTCGGCTGACAGATCAAATCCACTGACAAATACTAATCCCTTGTGCAGATTTCGTCTCGCACAAGGGATTTTATTCAATATTCTTATGGCTTTATGGCTTTATGGCTTTGCGGACATGACAAACTCCAGCGTGCCGCCGTTTTTGATTAAATCATGGTTAAAAGACGTTTCTGTTATCGGGGTACCGTTAAAGCTCACCTGTTTTACGTAGACGTTCTTCGCGCTTTGGTTAACCGCCTTGACTGTCAGCACTTTTCCGCCGTCCAGATGGAGCTTTGCTTCTTCCACGGCGGGCGATCCGAGCCAATACCGGTCAGTACCTGCAATGGGATAGAACCCCATTGCCGAAAAGATATACCAGGCACTCAGCGCGCCAAGGTCGTCGTTGCCGTCCAAGCCATTCGGAGCATCTGCAAAGCGGTTCGCGAGGGTCCACCGCACCCATTTCTGCGTTAAATCAGGGCGACCTGCCTCGTTGAACATATACGGCGCGTGATAGTTGTGCTGGTTGCCAACCCACCAGCCGGAGCCGGGGTCAAGCGCCGCGCGCGTGAGGCTTGCGTCCTTCATAAAGGCATCCAGCTCTTTTACGAATTTTTCTTTACCGCCGATGCTTGTAATCAGCCACTGCGGATCCTGAACCGAATGCCAGCGATATTGCCTTGCGCTGCCTTCAGAAAAGCCTGCCGCAAACTTGATCGGCAACACCGCGTCATAGTATTCCGTGCTCCATGGACCGGAAATCTGCCACTCCCCCGCAGAATTCTTCGGGCGGAAATATTTGGTGGAGGGGTCAAACAAATTTTTATGGTTCTGTGAAAGCCTTTTAAAGAGCGCTGCGTCTGCTTCGTTCCCAAGGGCTGTTGCAAGATTATAAGAAGCATAATCCGACCAGGCATACTCCAGCGTGCGACTGACACTTCTGTCCTTATCCCCTGTATCAGAGGGTACATAACCCAGCTTATTATATTCCTCATAGTAATCACGCGCGCGGAACGGAAAGCCTTCCGGCGTTGTGCCAAGCGCCGTTTGCTTCATGAAATTAAGGCTCGCCACGGCATCCTCCCGGTTCATCAAACCTTTGAGGTAAGTCTCTGTCATCACCATGTTGGCCGGCGTGCCAAACATGGACGCGCGTTCGCTGCCGCCCTTTGGCCAGCGCGGAAATCCGCCGTGGCGTTCTGCCATACGCAGCAGGCTCTGCGCGCTGTCTCGTTGAATATCCGGCGCAACCAGGCAATACAGCGGGTGCGTGGTGCGGAAGGTATCCCAAAGCGAAAGATCGCTGCGGTAGGTATAGCCATTCGCCGTCCCGATTGTTTTGTCAAAGCCCAGGTATTTGCCGTCCACATCGGTTAAGTTCGTCGGGTGCAGCATGGCATGGTACATCGCAGTGTAGAAAATTCGTTTAATGTTTTCGTCGCCGCTTTTTACTTCAATGCTACCCAGACGCGTTTCCCAGTCTTGCATGGTTTTTGCATATGTCTGGTCAAAGCTTAAACTCGCGCTTTCGTCTTTCAGGTTCTTTTCGGCACCCGTTTGGCTGACAAAGCTAATGCCCAAATGCATAATAATGGGCTTATCCTTACAGTTGCCAAAGTTCAGGTCAACACCTGTATCCTCGCCCTCAGCGCTGACTGCGCCGGAAATCAGCTTGCCCTTATTCCAAACCGTTGCAGTAAAGGGGACACTGAATTCAGCGCGGAAAAAGGCATCTTTTGTACTGCACGCGCCCTCTATGGTTTGATTATCTACCACGCGAATGCTGCCGATTTCGGCTCCGCTGCCCAGTTTACTTGTAGCGTCAAGGAAAAGGTGGGCGTCCTTGCTGCTGGTAAACGTATAGCGGTGTACACCTGTGTGTACCGTTGCGGTCATCTCAGCCATACAGGCGGCTTCGGGCAGCCACACGGCATAAAATCCCGCCTGTGCCTGCTCCATCGCATGGGTGAACAGCAGCGGGCGCGTCTTTCGCTTAAGCGGATCGACCTTTCCAAGACCCGGCGTCACGCGAAACAGCCCGCCGTCAATTAAGCCCGCGCCCGAAATACGATTATGGCTGAAGCCGTAGGTTCGGGTTTTTCCGTTCCAATAACCGCCTGTGCCAACATTATCGATGTTTATGCCAAAGGGGAAGCAGGTATCGGGACCCAAACGCACTGCGCCGAAGGGAGCAGCTGCGCCGGGGTGGGTCATACCGCTTGCCCATGGAATTGAACCTGTCCCCACAAATGGGTTGACATACCGGGTAATTGGACCTGCCTCAGGCTGCGGAACATCTTTTTTGGGCATCTGCCCGGTGAACAGCAGACCGGTGATGGTGACAATGACAGCCATAATAAAGTTTGAAACGCTCTGAAAAACTGGCATACGGCATCCTCCTATATTAAGCTATTCATATTGTAATGTTTTTTCAGCTTAAAGTCAAGGAATTTTACGCGCAAGCAAGGAAAGCACGTTATTTGGGCGACTAATATGCAAGCAAATAATAGGGAGGCGGACGGAAATGAAACAGCGTTTATTTTTTCTGGTTAGCATTATATTATGCCTGGCGGTCCTCACCGGCTGCGGGAGCGGGGCAATCCGGGACAGCGCCGAGCTTACCACCGCGAACAACGGGCAGGTTACAGATCCTATACAGCTTGAAGGCAGTACTGCAGAACCTCTGACCGATGCATATCCCACAAGCAGTGTGCCGGAAAGCAGCTCCACCCGCAGCACCGCCGCACCGACAAAATCCACAGCAAAGCCCGTACTCCTCTATAAAGACGCAGCAAAAAGCGCCAACGATTTTGCGTTCCGCCTGACAAAAACTCTGCTGCAAAGCAATGGCAAAAAGAATTTCGTCAGCTCGCCGTTTTCTGTATGGCTGCCGCTTGCCGCCCTCGCGAACGCCACGCAAAAGCAATACCAGCCCGCCCTGTTTGACGCCATCGGAGCGGGATCTGACTCTGCGGAAGCGCTCAATCAAACAGCCGCAAATATTCTTGAAAGCCTTATAGGACAATCAGTAAATGCGCAGGGAAAGCTGGAGCCATATAACCCGCTGCAAATTGCCAACGCCATCTTTGTGAGCAAGGACGAAGCTCTGCAGCCGGGTTTTAAAAAGAGCTTTGAGAAATATTACGATGGCAGCATACAAAACGTCGATTTTTTGTCGCCCAACGCTGTCAAAACCGTCAACAGCTGGGCTAATAAGCATACCAAAGGTCTGATTAAAGAGATCGTGCAGCGCTTTGACCCCGCTACGGTTGCGGCCATCGCCAATGCGATTTATTTTTCAGACCGCTGGAAAAATGAGTTTAACCCCGATTCAACGAAAAAAGATACCTTCCACGGCGTATCCGGTGATACGCAGGCTTCGTTTATGCAGCGCGAGGGCAACGAGCAGCTTTATTTTGAGGACAGCAAATTGCAGGCAATGGAGCTAAGGTTTGTCACCGGCGGCGCAATGTACATATTGCTGCCAAAAAAAGACAGCGCGGTTACGATGCTTTCTAACATGACAGAAGAGTACTTTAACCAAATTAAGGACGGATGCTCCAAACAGACCGGTAAATTTTTGCTGCCCAAATTTGAAATCGAGAGTGATCTAAATCTTTCCGGTTCTTTGGCTTCTTTGGGGGTTCCTCTGTTCGACGCGAGAAAAGCGCCTCTTACGGGCGGTTTAATTAAGGGCAATACGCCTGTTTATATCTCCGACGCCGTGCAAAAAGCAGTCATCAAAGTGGATGAAAAAGGCACCACAGCCGCCGCAGTCACCGCAATGATGCTCCTGGGCGCTGCTTTGCCTGTAGAAACAAAGCCGTTTGAGATGGTCTGCGACAAGCCCTTCGCATTTATTCTTTGCGCCGGCGACGACCAAATTTTGTTTACCGGAGTCGTCAATGCGATAAACTAGCAAATTATAACCTTGCTTCCCCCTCCCGTTTATGTTATACTTTTTTTAGTGTAACTTATGACTGAGGAGGGATTTTTCTATGTCTACTATAATAGCCTATATACCCACGGTGTTGTTGTTCATCTATTCCTTATTCGCGCCGCTGTTTACGCCTCTAGCTGTCAAGCCACAGTCTCCCCCGCCGGTTGCCCCCATGGAGGATACGATTAAACAGTCCGTCACCGTCATGAGCTTTAACATCTATGTGTTCGGCACAGGAAAAACTTCCCCGGAAAAACGCACCGGTGCCGTGTATGATACCATCATAAAGCAATCCCCCGATTCCTTCGGGATGCAGGAGGTTGACGAGGGCTGGCGCGAACGCCTTGAACCCATGCTGAAAAAAGCAGGCTATGCCTCCTTCGGCGTTGGCCGCGAAAAAAACGGCGGCGGAGAATCCAGCCCTGTGTTTTATCTCAGCAAGAAATATGAGCTGCTTAAAAGCGGCGTATTCTGGCTTTCTAAAACGCCGGAAAAGCCCTCAAAGGGTTGGGACGCCGCTTATAACCGTCTATGCACCTGGGTGATTCTGCGCGACAAAAAGACTGGCTTCACCTACGCGCATTTTAACACCCATATGGATCATCTCGGCTTTACTGCCCGGCAGAAGGGCGCCGAGCTGATCATACAGCGAATCAATAAAATTGCGCCCGAGCTCCCTGTTGTGCTGACCGGCGATTTTAACGCGAAGATGGGTTCACGGCCGTATCGCACCGTTCTTCGTAACGGTCTGTATGACAGCCGCGAAATCGCAAACGAAAGCATGAAAGGCGCAACCCTCCACGGCTACGCCGGAAGAGATAAGCTTAACACGCTCCCCATCGACTATATTTTTGTTTCCAGGCACGCGCGCAGCGTAGCGTTTTATAAGGTGATTAAAGATAAGGTCGGCGGCGTCTACCCTTCTGACCACTATCCTGTATGCGCGAAGGTAACCCTCGCAAACCAGAAGGCGGTCAAGGGAGTGACCCGTTTCATGAGCTTTAACGTGCTCACGGGCGGCGAAGGTGAAAAAGAAATGACGCAGCGCGTCGATCAGGTCGTGAACACCATACGCAGCGCCGGACCCGATACCTTTGGCGTGCAGGAGGCGCACTATGCCTGGATTTCCTCCATCAAAGAGAATCTGCCCGCCTACGATTATGTCGGCAGGGGGCGCGGCGACGGCATGCTGATGGGCGAATTTTCCGCAATTTTCTACTTGAAAGACAAGTATAAGGTGATCGACAGCGGCACGTTCTGGCTTTCTGAAACACCGAAT
>JAVBSB010000057.1:0-7621 GCA_031547365.1 Oscillospiraceae bacterium
AACCGCTGCCCCTTTGAGGATCCAAATGCGCGCGGCATGTTCTTCGGCGTTTCGCTGGAGACCGGAAAATCCGAATTAATCCGCGCCGTTGTGGAGGGCGTTATCTATCACCTGCGCTGGATGCTTGAAACTCAGGAAAAGAAAACCGCAACCTCGCAAGTGTTGCGCTTTGTCGGCGGCGGCGCGCTGAGCAATGTGCTGTGCCAAATGCTTGCGGATGCCATTGGGCGTACAGTCGAAACAGTGGCGAGCCCGCAGAACGTCGGCAGCGTTGGCGCGGCAGCTGTTATTGCCGCAGGCAAAGGCGTTATCCCCTCGCTCGAGGAAGCAAAACAGCTCATTCCCGCGGTCAAAACGTTCACACCCAGCCCCGCTAAAAAAGCGGAATATGACCGTTCCTTCAAAATATACAAGCAACTCTATACTGCGAACAAGCATTTGTTCCGCACAATGCAAGAATGACGTAAGAAAGGAAACTATATGAAAAACCTCCAAAAATATATTGGTTATGGCGTCGGCGCGCTGGGTATGGACCTGAGTTATGGTCTGTTTTACTCCTTCCTGAGCTTTTATCTTACCGACATCCTTTATCTTCATCCGATTTTTCTCATGGTGGTCACCTTCGCCGCGCGTGTCTGGGACGGCATCAATGACCCGATAATGGGCGCGATTGTGGACAGCACAAAGTCCCGCTTTGGCAAATACCGCCGCTGGTTACTGATCGGCTCGATTTGCAACGCGGTGATTTTGGTGCTGTTGTTCAGCAATCCCGGTTTTTCGGTCAGCTCCGGACATGCAAGCATAGGCTTATATATCTATGTTGCGTTTATGTATGTCTTTTGGGGCATGAGCAACACGATGATGGATATCCCCTACTGGAGCATGGTACCCTCGCTCACCAGCGACCCAAAGCAGCGTAACATCGCCGCAACGGTACCGCGCGCGTTTTCGGGAATGGGCAATATGATTGTAGCCGTCGCAAGCCCGCTTCTTATTCCCCTGTTGGGGCAGCAGGAGAATTATAACGCCCCCGGATATCAGCGTTGGGCAATAATTTGCGGCGCGGCGCTGGTCGGTCTTGTTTTCATTTCGTTTACCTCTACCGGCAAAATCCCTGCAATCAAGAATTCTCAGCCGTCTAATACGAAAATCACCGGCAAAGCAGTGTTAAACACCCTGCGCAGCAACGACCAGCTGCTGATTTTCATACTGGTCGCCCTGCTGATGAACACAGGCTGGTACATGGTCACGGGCATTGCCACGCACTATTTTACGCGTGTTGTAGGCGACCCGAAAATGCAATCTACTTTTTCGGTTTTGGTGGGTGTCGGTCAGGCAGCAGGGCTGTTGCTGATTCCCATATTCACCAAATGGTTTAAGCGCAATACCGTCATTAAGCTTGCCATGGGCATCACCATTGCGGGTTACCTTGGCATGTACTACTTCAGTTCTGTTAAGGATATGTTCATCCCCTTCGCGCTGTTCGGCGTGCTGGGCATGATGGGGGTGGGCTGCAGCTTTGTTGCGCAGACCATCATGCTGTCCGACATCGTCGATTACGGCGAATATAAACAGGGCTACCGTTCGGATTCCGTAACGTTTTCGATGAAGGGTATTGTTCAAAAAGGCGCTTACAGCATTCAGGCCGTTGCGATGTTCCTCATGCTTGATTTAACCGGCTACGACGCAAAGCTGGCGGTACAGCCCGCCGGAGCAAAAGCCGGCATTACCTCAATGATGTTCCTTGTTCCGCCTATTCTTACCGGGATAGCGCTGCTTGTCTTCTTCGCGAAGTATAAGCTCAACGAAGCGAAGATGCTGGAGGTCAATACACACAAGGCTTTGCAGGAAGAAGCGCGAACCTCCCTGACGCCTGAACCCTAAGCTGGACCCGCTTCACAGACAAGCCGCCGGATTGACTCCGACGGCTTGTTTTACGTTGTTTTTTCCGGAAGCTATTCTCCTGCCTTGTTCATCACCGCAAGCGGATCCTCAATTTTTCCGGTCACCTTGATTTCAAAGTGCAGGTGAACGCCTTCGGAGGATTCACTCGGAATCTCTGCAATCACGCCGACCGTTTCGCCTTTTACAACCGCCTGCCCGGAAAGCGGCGTGCTGTTTTCTGACAAGCCGCAATAGCGCGCAATTATCCCATTGCCATGGTCAACCGTCAGTACCACGCCCCACAGCGGGTCATTGTCTACGCGCTTTACTGTGCCGCTTTGTATGGCCAGCACCTGCTGCTCCTTTTCGCCCGAAAAATCGACGCCGTTGTGTACGCGCCAATCCCCCATCGTCGCGGATTTCACCATTTCGCCGTCGCTATAGTCCTTACTGATGTGCGTGCCGAAGGGCAGCTGAAAATCACCTGTAAACGGCTTATTCTTGGCATTTTCGGTGACTTTTTCCGTTGTAGTGCGCGGGTCGGGAATTCCTGTTGCGCGTTCATTCGCTGCTTGCGTTTCTACCGGGCGGGTAACATAATTCGCCCAGTCGATGGTGTTGAGCGTCGTGCTCATCCGCTGATAGGGGTTATTGCTCAGCCCTGTGCTGACAGAACTCCATACACCCACAACTGCGGCAACCACCGCAAGGGTGAGCGCCAGATAAAAGCCCGTACCGCTCGGGAGTTTGAATCTCGGTTTTTTTTCTTTTTCAAATTGCATGACAAGCATCCTTTCGATTCATGTATTGCTTGTCAATATTTTGGGCGAATCCGCTCTGCTTTATACAAAAAGCATGCTACTTTTCCTCCAAGAAAAACAGCAGCGCCCGTTTCAACGTCTTTAATAGGCTTTCGTTACTCAAAAGTTTTATTGCAATGAAGGGTCTGCCGCTGCCTGCGGCGACTTTTACGCGCCCGGGCAATGCCTCGCCGATTGCCTGAATAATAGGCATGTTCAGCTCATCAATGTACAGCGCCACGCGTTCGCCGGAAAGTCCCATTTCAAAGATTCCACACTGCACCGCAGCGGCACGTACCATGGCGATATCGACCAGACCGAGTACAGGCTCGGGCGGCTCACCAAAGCGGTCAATCAGTTCATCCACTACGTCATCGGCGTCTTCGGTCGTGCGAATTTCCGCAATGCGGCGGTACATGCCGAGGCGATGCCGCACATCGAAAATATACTCCTCCGGAATGTGCGCATCAATGGGCAGATCAATTTTGCAGTCGCGCATCTGTCTGCGGCTGGGCTTCGTCGCTTCGCTGTGTCCTGCTCCAAGCTCTACATTGGCTTTTTCTTCTGCCACGGCTTCCGACAGCATTTCCATATAAAGATCGTAGCCGACAGCTTCCATATGACCATGTTGCTGCCCGCCCAGCAAGCTGCCTGCCCCGCGCAATTCCAGGTCGCGCATTGCAATCTGAAACCCCGAACCGAATTCCGTATATTCGCGTATGGCCTCCAGGCGGTGCTGCGCGATTTCTGTCAGCTCCTTGCCCGGATGATAGGTAAAATATGCGCTTGCGCGGCGCGCGCTGCGGCCGACTCTGCCGCGTATCTGATGTAACTGCGCCAGGCCCATGCGGTCTGCGTCCTCAATTACCAGGGTATTTACATTGGGCACATCAATGCCCGTTTCGATGATCGTTGTGCACACGAGGATATCGATTTCACCTTCGAGCTGCCTGCGCCAGATGTCGCTGAGCTCCTCCTCGCCCATCTGCCCATGCGCAACCTCCACACGTGCTTCCGGCAACAATTCTTTGATCTGCGCGGCGCGGCGTTCGATGGTTTCTACACGGTTATGCAGATAATACACCTGACCGCTGCGGCGCAGCTCCTGGTGCATTGCCTGCGCGAGGATGCCGATGTCATGCTCAATCACATAGGTCTGTACGGGCGAACGGTCCTGCGGCGCTTCTTCAAGCACCGACATGTCGCGGATATCCGAAAGCGCCATGTTCAGCGTGCGCGGAATGGGCGTTGCTGTAAGCGTCAGCACGTCCACCTGCGGGTAACGCTCTTTCAGCTTTTCTTTTTGTGCCACGCCAAAGCGTTGCTCCTCGTCAATGATAATCAGCCCGAGCTGTTTGAATTCAATGCCCTTCCCTAAAAGCTTATGCGTACCGACCACAATGTCAATGCTGCCGCGTTTTAGCCTTGTAATAATTTTTTTGCTGTCTACAGGAGAAACAAAGCGGCTGAGCATAGCGGCTTCCAGCGGAAAGCCCTCAAACCTGCGCTGTATGGTCTGGTAATGCTGAAAAGCCAAAATCGTTGTAGGGACAAGAATTGCGCACTGCAGCCCCTCCGCAGCGCACTTAAAAGCCGCGCGCAGCGCCACTTCGGTTTTACCAAAGCCCACGTCGCCGCAAAGCAGCCTGTCCATGGGCTGTGGATTTTCCATGTTTCGCTTGATTTCCTCTATGCAGCGCAGCTGGTCGGATGTCTCCTCAAACTCAAAGCGCCTTTCAAAGTCGTTTTGCATGTCGATATCGGGGCTAAAAGCATAGCCCTTAATTTTCATGCGCTGCGCATACAGCTCTGTCAGCTCCTTCGCCAAATCCTTTGCCGAAGCTGCCGCGCGGCTGCGCGCTTTTTGCCATTCCTGCCCGCCCAGGCGGTTGATTTTTACTACGCCGTCATTTTTCGGACCAACATATTTTGTCACCTGATCCAGCTGTGTCACAGGTAAATAGAGGATATCGCCTTTGTTATACCGTATCTGTATATAGTCTTTTTCCGCGCCGCCGGCGTTCATCGTGGTAATGCCCTCAAAGATGCCCACGCCGTGCGCTTTGTGAACCACATAATCGCCTTTGCGCAGCTCTGTTAGGGATTGGAATGCATTTTTCGCGTTGCTGCCGCTTTTTTTTGCGGCGCTTTGCCGTTTGACCGAGCGCGCTCCATAGGTGATGATCATCACCTTTTCCAGGGGATACGCCGCGCCCGCGGATAATACATTCGGCAGAACGACATACATCCCCTGCGGAAACGCGGCAGGCGGAACCGGACAATACAACGTAGGCAAGCCCTCGTTCGATAAATCGTCCGCCAGATTCCGCGCGGCTTTTGGCGTCCCGGCAAAAATAACACAGGTAAAATCCTTTCGCCCACGCAAATGATTGATGTCCTCCATCAACAGCTCAAGCAGACCGTTCCAGGGGTTTAACGGTCGCGCTGTGACGGAGACCAAATCCCGCACCGGCGTATCAAAGCTCCCGCGCGGCAGGTTATCGAGGTATATCACGCCGCGCTTTTGTGCGATGTCAAGCAGATCGCTCCAGCGCAGCGCGAATTGCTCCAAGCCGGCGCAGAGCGTCCCCTCCTCGGCATAGCCCCGCAAATCCTCCAGCCATAGTTTATCCTGTCCCTGCGCATGCTCGCGCAAATTAAAGCTCTCGGCAAAAAACAACAGTCCGTCCGGTTTCAGATAATCCAGTACCGTACACTGTTCGGGATAAATCAGCGGCAAATAGCGATCAATCGACGCCGGTCGCAAGCCTGTGCGCAGCAGTTCGATATCGCTTTGCAGCGACTGTTTTATTTTTACGCTGCCGCGCCCGTGTACCGCTTCGCAGAAGCGGCTGACCAGCTCCAGCAAAGCCTCTGTGCTTTCCGGCACAATCTCATTCGCCGGCACAACACGCAGTTCAGATACCGGCTCAACGCGGCGTTGTGACTCGAGGTCAAACGCCGCCAGCGTATCAATCGAGTCATCCCAAAATTCAATACGCGTCGGCTGCTGATGCTGCGGCGGAAACACATCCAAAATACCGCCGCGCAGCGCAAACTGTCCCGGTCCTTCTACTTGTGCCGCCCGCGAAAAGCCTGCGCGCAACAGCCTGGCAACCAGATCATCCACGGCGATTACATCACCGGGACGCAAGCTAAAGCTATTATTATCAAGGGTTTTGGGCGGCACAGTGAACTGCATCGCAGCCTCCGCAGAGCAGACCAGAACCTCACAGCGCCCCTGCCGCATGGCGTCCAGCGCCGAAAGACGCGCGTGTTCATATTCCCGCGAGCGCACCTCTGTCGGTCGCAGCGCCAAATCGCGCGCGGGGTAAAGCATCGCCCCGGCTCCGAACGCGAGCAGATCGTCGCGCAGCCGTATCGCCTGCATTTCGTCGGGCGCAACCACAATTGCGCAGCGGGACAAGCTGTCGCACAGCGCAGAAAGCAAATGCGCTTTATGCACCGGAGACAACCCAAGAACACCCATGGGCAGCCTGCGCCCGCGGATGTCCGTCAATATGGTATTAAATTCGGGGGAGTCCTGCCAGAGCAAAGAAAAACAGGACATGCATAACCTCGAGAAACACTAAAATAACCGTTAAGAATAGCGAAAAGCTTTACAGTGCGCCCTGAAGCATCTCCCAAATGCGCTCAAAGGCTTCTGCGACGGCAAGTCCTTCGCCACTTTGGAAGATGTCTTGAAAAATTTCCTGAATACGTTCCGGTTGAAAAATAATACCAAACAAAAAGTCAAACGGCAGAACAATCAGCCAAAGCGGCATCAGTAGTAGGTTCATCAATACCACACCCATAAATTCAACCTCCTGTCCCACTTAAAACCCCAGCATCGAAAGCAGCTTCGACACGCCGGAAAGCAAGTCCTGCCAGCCCCCGAGCCATTGCTGCACAATCGGAATCGCTTTGGGGGTCAGCTTTATTAAATCGACCAGCGGATCAAACATCCCGAACAGCGTCTCTATAAACTCAATAATAAAATTGAACATAAGCCATCTCCTTGGAGCTGATCAGCTCAGCCATTCTCCCTTTATCGTATTGTCTTCACTTCAGTCTTTAGAACCAACCGGAAATCCCTGCAAACGTATCGGAAATGGTTTTAATAAAAATGCGGAACAGCGCAGACAGACCGTCACCCAAATTGCCGAAGAAATCCGCTATAAAAATCGGGTTCGATGCAATAGTAGCAGGTACGAACAGCTGCGCCAGCCAACCCATCATATTGAGCGTTAAGTATGTAATCATAACAAAGCCTCCTTCAATACCATAAATAAGAGGGCGGCGCTCACCGCCCTCTGCCGTTCATAGTTTATCAGTCCTTGCCCAACACTTCAGTAATGCCTTTTGCCAGACCGGCAATACCCTGAATCTCGCTGGGGATGATAATCTTCGTCGCTTTGCCGTCGGCGGCCTTCGCGAACGCTTCGAGGGATTGCAGCGCAACATAGCCTTCGCCCGGGTTCGCCAGGTTGATCAGGCGGATTGCTTCCGCGCGCGCGCGCTGTACGTCGAGAATGGCTTCGGCTTCGCCTTCCGCTTCACGGATGCGCGCTTCTTTTTCGGCTTCTGCGCGGAGAATCATGGACTGCTTCAGACCTTCCGCCTCCGTAATCTGGCGCAGCTTTTCGCCTTCCGCGGTAAGTATTGTGCTGGCCTTATCGCCTTCCGCGCGGATAATGGACTCGCGGCGCTGGCGTTCTGCCTTCATCTGTTTTTCCATGGCGTCCTGAATCTCGCGCGGCGGAACTATGTTCTTCAGCTCCACGCGGTTGACCTTGATGCCCCAGGGGTCCGTGGCTTCGTCAAGCACCAGACGAACTTTCGCGTTAATCGTATCGCGCGAAGTCAAAGTGTGGTCAAGCTCCAGGTCGCCGATGATGTTACGCAAAGTCGTGGCCGTAAGGTTTTCAATGGCCATC
>JAVBSB010000066.1:0-5228 GCA_031547365.1 Oscillospiraceae bacterium
TATGCCGCCTTTGCACTATTTGTTTGCCTGCTTGTCATTGCAATTGCTGCGGTTCTCAGCGTACTTTATCCTGAGACACAAAGCACCTTTGCCAGGTTGGCTGTCAATATATGGGACGGAATCACAGGCTTTTTCGAGCATCTGTTCGAGCCTGTTCGTACTGCGCTGGAGAATGCCTAAACTTTTTCTTGCATATTTTTTTAAGTATGCTATACTGTTCATGTTGATTTATTTAGCTGCAAGATTAAATCTTTATCAGATAAAAGCAAGGAGAATTTTATAATGTCAAGCGTTCCAAACGGCGTATACCCAACCATGATCACTCCGTATCAAAAGGATCTGCAGGTGGACTACGGCGTATTCCCCGAGCTTATGCGCTGGTACGAGGACCGCAAGGTTACGGGCGTATTCGCCATTTGCCAGTCCAGCGAGATATTTTATCTTTCATTTGAAGAGCGCCTGCAAATCCTTAAGGCGATTATGAAAACGCGCAAGCCCGGCACTGTAGTTGTCGCCAGCGGTCATACCTCCTATGACCCCGCAACACAGATTAAAGAAGCGCAGGCCTTCATTGCGGAGGGCATTGACGCCTATGTGTTTATCACCAACCGGTTCGCCGACAAAAGCGAGGACGACGACACCTTCCTGCGCCGCGTAGACCATGTAACCAGGGAGCTGCCCGACGTTCCGCTGGGGTTTTATGAATGCCCGCACCCTTATAACCGCCTGCTCTCCCCTGCTGTATTAAAACAGCTTGTCAATGTTGCGAACTTTGCTTTCTTAAAAGACACGTGCTGCGACCTTGATGCCATTAAAGCGAAGCTTGAAATTACAAAGGACACAGGCTTCAAGATATTTAACGCGAATTCGGCGCAGCTGCTTGAAAGCCTGCGCTTGGGCGCGGCGGGATTCTCGGGCGTGATGGGCAACTTCCATCCGCAGCTTTATACAAAGCTCTGCGAATGCTGGCAGGAAGACCCGGCGCTCGCTGAACGCATTCAAGATTTCTGCGGCTTGTCATCCATGGCGACAGGGAATTATCCCGTCACCGCGAAGTACAGCATCGCCCTAGACGGCGTACCTATGACCTGGCTCAGCCGCAGCGGCGACGCGTCGAAGCTGCGCCGCTGCGACCAAATGGGCGTTGAACAGATGCGCCGGTGCGCGCTGGCGCTGGAAGCTTCTTACAAATAAACACTTTCCAGAAAAAAACACGCATTTTTTAATGCGGAGAACAAACATTATTACCGGGAGAAATCCCGGTATTTTTTTTACATTCATTATTTGGAGTTTGGAAGGGGTGCCGCCGCCTGCGTCCGTCACATCAAGTTCGGGCTGTCATATCCTGCCTGCTGGCGCTGTGCTTTTGCACGGCTTCTCTGACTGCGCGCGCGCGGCAGCGGGCAGAGGCTGCCGCAGCGCTGCATCAAACGAAGACTTTCAGCTACAGCGGGCTGGGACGCGCGGCTTTCCCGGAATTACTGGGAACATGGCTGCAAAACGGAAAATACAATCCATTCCTGCAAATTGCTTCGCCTGCCTTCCCCATTCCCGAGCTTGCGGAGGGCTATGTTCCGCAGGGGATGTGCTATGCACAGGCGCTGGACTGCTTTGTTATCGGGTACTATTACCCTGAGGGTAAGCGCCCGAGCCGGCTGGCGCTGGTGGACGCAAAAAGCGGCGCGCGCATCAAGTCCGTGAATCTGCTAAAGCCCGGCGGACTGCCGTATATCGGTCACGCGGGCGGCGTTGCAGCATATAAAAATCACATCTGGGTTACCTCGGAAAGCCGCGCGTGGAGATTGACCGCAAAAGATTTAAAACAGGCAAAAAACGGCGACACCCTGCGTTTTCGGGACTTTTTTAAATCGGAAAGCCGCGGCAGCTTTGCCTTTGTTGCGGAAGGAATGCTTTGGCTTGGGGATTATTACGCGCCCGTTAAAGGCGAAGAACCGCCTGCCGCCCGCTATGATAAAGACAGCGGCAACGCCGCGTGGTGCATTGGGTATAAGCTGAATAATAAAGCAAGCATGGGCATTTCAAAGCTGAAACGCAACGGAGACAGCGCTGTGCCGAAGGCTATGCTTTCCATACAAAACTATGTGCAGGGCGCGTGTATAACTTCAACGGGCGAGCTGCTGTTCAGCGCTTCGTTTTCAACGCATGAGGCATCATGGCTGTGGCGTTATCCTTCGCTGCAAAGCATTATGGAGCAGCCGCCCGCGCGTGAAATTACACTTGACAAGCAGAAGTATCCGCTCTGGGTGATTGCTGCCGATATGGCGCTAAGCAAGCAAATTCTTGCGCCGATGAGCGAGGGTATTTGCCAGCTGAACGGTCGGATTTTTACGCTGTATGAGTCCGCGTCGCAGCTGTTCCGAAAGCAGGCAGAGCTTTTTGCAGACCATGTATTTGCATTGGATGAGGCAAGCCTTTTTCCTGTGCCAGGCTTTAGTGAACAAACTGGTATGTAAATGTAAACTTTATTTTAAGAATCGCAATTTCTCTTTTTTTTCTTGCCCCAATCATGTATAATAGTAGCATTAGCGGAACGGAAAGGGAATGAAGCGATGAAACGCTTTTCAAAGAAAAAATTGGTTCTTACCTTGGCAATCGTACTGGTACTGGGGTTGCTTGGTTATGCGGTGTATTATGCCGTGTCATCTAACAAAAACCACCTGGAGCTCAAGCCGGACAACATCATCAAAGTGGAGCGCGGCGACATGACCTCCGTATTTACTGCCGCCGCAACAGTGAGCTCCGGAAAACAGGGCTCGTTCCAGATTCTTGAAGGCGCAAAGGTGAATACCGTCAACGTACGCGTCGGCGATATGGTAAAAGAGGGCGACCTGCTCGCAACCTTTGACGCAAGCAGCCTTGACGAAATGCTGCGCACGAAAAAGCGCGACTATGAGGCTGCAAAAAAAAGCTATCAGGAATATATGAAGAGCCTGGCAGACGCCCCTAAAAAATCTGCTGAGCTAAAAAAGCAGATTGCGGCGGCAGAAAAGAAAATTGCGGCGCTGCAGGCAGAGGAAGCAAAAAATGCCAATGAACCGGCTGCCGCGCCGAAGAATGCGCAGCTGGATTCCATTAAAGAGGCTGTAGCTTCTCTGTTGGGAGACACAAAGCTTGCCAACCGCATGGTGAACGCCATGTTTGCGGAGAACGGTTCGGTTGACAAAACGCTGAAGGCGTTTCAAAGCTTGCTGGGCGGCGGCTTATTCGATATGAGCAGCATGACCTCTATGATGGGGTCGATGGGTTCGTTCGGCAATACGGAGCTAATGAGCGCAAGCTTTGAGCTGATACAGCTGAAGCTGCAGGACTCTATGACCGGCATAACCTCCGGCATGTCGCTGGACACAGTATATAAGACAGTCGCGGACTCTGCGGAAAGCGCATATCGTCAGGCGGAAAAGGCGACAAAGCTGTTAAAAGAGGGCTGGCACGCGGAATCCGACGGCATCATTCGCGAAGTGAATATCGTTGAGGGCGAGGTATATAAAACGGAGCAGGAGGGACAAAGCGCTGCCGCAAGCAGCATTAATGTCACAAGCCTGCTTGCCTCTCTCACAGCTGGCAACGCCGACATCGGCACGCTGCTGGGCGGGCTGTTTTCCAATCAGGTCAACGGTATGGTAGTGGAATACTATCCATTTACCGCAAGCTTTATGCTGGGAAAGTACGACATCGCGAAGGTTGCGCTCGACCAGCCCGCAAAGGTCACTTCGGTCTCCGGAAAAGAATTTGACGCGACCATCACCTACATCAGCCCTGTAGCAAAAGAGAGCAGCGACATCAACCTCAGCTCCCTTATGGGCGGCTCCGGCACCTCGCGCGGGGTTGAGGCGCGTATTACCATCCCCGAGCCGGACAAGAGCATAACCATCGGTCTGGATGTCGATCTTTCAATTGATCTTGAAACAAAAAAGAATGTGCTGCGCATCCCAGTGGAATCAGTCACAACGGATAGCGAAAGCGCAGGGTATTATGTCTATGTGCTTGAGCGCGTGAGTCGTACCATACGCAAGCAGCCGGTCGAAACGGGTCTGTTTGACGGTAACTCCTATTACGAAATCACAAGCGGTCTGGAAGAAGGCGAAGAGATTGTGCGCGCGCCGCTGAAAAAAATGGAAGACGGTCAGAGGGTTAAGCTTCTCTAGTATTTTATAAGGATAGAGCATATGAACGCAAAAGAAAATATACGCATTGCGATATACAGCATCCGTACGAATTTAATGCGCTCGCTGCTGACGATGCTGGGCATCATTATAGGAGTAAGCTCCGTGATTGCCATCATCACCGTCGGCAACGGCGGACGCGATTATCTGGTCGGCATGGTAAAAGACATGGGGCAGAGCATTGTCAGTATCACGGTGGACCCGATGAAAGCCGACACGAGCCAATCCATCACCCGCGAGGACGTCGAACGCATCCGCAAGCTGGAGCACGTGCAATTCGTTTCGCCCCAGGTAATCGGCATGGGCTCGGGCAGCACTGCCTACACAAGCGGCTTTGTCATCGCAATTTCGGGCAACACGGATTTACGCTATGTTTCGGGGCTTACGCTGATTAAAGGGCACTTTTTTAACGAGGACGAGTACAATTCCGCCTCGCCCGTTTGCCTGATCCCAAAAATGGGCGCAACCGCTATGTTCGGCACAACAGACGTCGTCGGTAAATTCATCGATTACACGCCCATGGATTCCGATACGGCTGTGCATTTGCGCATCATCGGCGTTGTGGATATGGCGATGATGGGCGATAGCTCAGACCAAATAGCAGATATGATGGAGCAATTCGGCGGTATGGGCGGCATGGCTGAAAGCATGGCCATGCTCATTCTGCCCGCTACTGTCACCGACCAGATGATGGGGTCGCAGGGCGCTTACGACAACCTTTACATTATGGCCGACAGCGACGAGAACCTCGATATCGTCGGGAACGCGGCGGTGAATCTGCTGTACATCCAGCACGGCAATGTCGGCTCCGAAGCCTACGCCTCAGTGAATATGGCGACTTACATCAATCTGCTGGACAGCATAATTAAAATTTTCACTACATTTATTGCGGGCGTAAGCGCAATCTCACTGGTTGTAGGCGGCATAGGCGTTATGAACATCATGCTGGTCTCTGTTACGGAGCGCACGCGCGAAATCGGCATTCGCAAGGCTTTGGGCGCAAAAACCTCAAATATTTTGTTCCAATTCCTTACGGAATCGGTA
>JAVBSB010000053.1:0-6690 GCA_031547365.1 Oscillospiraceae bacterium
CGGCCACTTCGTGCCGAAGATGGTGTTGTTGTGGCAAATATAAAAATAATCCGCGTCGGGCGTAAAGGCTGCGGGGTCAAGCGCCGGGATTTCGCTAAAGTTCTGCGGCTTGCCGGTCGCGACCAGCTTGATATCGCCGTATTTTTGTGCCTCCTGATAAGCCTTGGTCGCGAATTGTCCGGTGACTACATAGTCAGCCTTGCCTGAACCCGTTAGCAGGTTCAGTGGCACACCTGCAAATTGCAGCGACGCGCCGCCCTGCAAAAACAGAACCTTGTAGTTCTCGGGGATGCCCATCACCTGGCGCATGAGTGACTGCGCGCCGAAGATGATCTCCTCATAAACTTTACTTCGATGCGACATTTCCATTACTGACTGACCGGAGCCATTGTAGTCCAGCATATCGGTTGCCGCGCGGTTAAGCACGGATTCCGGCAGCATGGAGGGACCTGCTGAGAAATTGAATACTCTTGCCATAGCGATGTCACCTTTCATCCATTTCAGAATTTTTTTCGGGCAGGCAGCCCTGAGGCTATCCTGCTCCCATTATATTATAGCGTTTTACAATGCAAAAAGCAAGGAATTCTCACTGAGGAATCCCTTGCTTAAAATGTTTTATTTTTGTGTAAAATGCTAGCGGACTTAGCTCAACAACCAGCTAATCATATTGTACGGGAGACCCCAGTCTCGCAGCAAGACATATAAGCTGTTTCCGATGCCGTAATCCAGCAGTTTATTAACGTTATCCATCAGGTTGAACGGTCCGGTATTTGTGTATTTGAGCCAAGCCCAGCCGCCAAGGCAGATTGCGGCAAACCACTGCGGCGCAGTGTATTTGATATGTACTTTTAACTCGGCGCTGCCGCCGTCATAGTTCATGATGCTTAAAGTGCCGGTGCCGCGACGGTCTCCATAAAGACCGTTGTAGTCATGATAAAAATAGCTATCCCAAGTAATGTAATGGTCCGAAGGCGAAAGCCCCAGGCTTTCAAGCAGGGCGTCAGTGTCAATCACTTCATGGAAGTCAACGGTGATTTCTTTTATTTTTATCTGAATGACAGGGGTATATGTGCCGACGATTACTTTAAAGGAGGTGCTTTCTTCACCGTAAGCGCCAACCTTCAGATAGACGGTCTGGTCCTTTTTTAAGGCTGTGAAAATACCGAAGTTATAGTTTTTATCGTTATCGTCGTCGGCTTCGATAAATTCCACATCACCGGTATACAATGTGGCATAAGGGTCGATGTATTGATTGGTCAATTCGTTTCCAAAGCGGTCAATTAATGTTTCGCCAATTTGCCCGCCTGTTGATTTAAAACTATAGTTTCCGTCCGCAGGCGCCGTAAACTTGAACCATGCATAATGCGTTTCGTTTTCCTGCGCGGGGATCGTAACGTCGGCAGCGGTATTCAATGTCAACGTTACCGGGTCAACCGGTTCGTCGTTTGAGAAAACAGCTATAACAGAAATATTCGCCTGTGCAAAAAAGACCAGCTCCTGATCGTAGTAGCCATATTCAACGCCATTCACTACTTTTTCCACGTGGAACTGTTTGCATTGGTAACCGTAGACGGTAAGCAGAGCGCTATTGGTGCCTTTTACCCACCAACCGTCAGAACGCTTCGAGTCCACATAGAGACTCCAAATAACTTTATCCGGCGCAACCTTATTATCCAAGGAATCGTACACAAGGGTTTGCTCGCTGAGGCTCTCTCCGCTTATTTTGATTTCCAATCCGCTGAGATCGAGCGTTTCATTAATTGGATTGAATGTCAGGTTGTCGGGCTGCTTTGTGATGGTGACGGTGTCTGTTGTTGCGACAGTTACTTTTGCGGCGAGGTCTGCCTGTGGGGCTTTTGCAGGCGCTGCGCTTGCTGCGGTTGCTAAACCGATGACCATCAAAACCGAGAGAAAAGAAGCAAGAAAACGCTTTAAAGTCTTTTTCATGGAAATGGTTCCTTTCTTAATTGTATGTTGAATGATTTCAACATTATTGGTCAGTCGATCGCAGAGCGTATAATCCTCACAGATTATGTATACAAAATAAAAATCCTCCCAAGTTTTTTGAGAGGATTTAATTTTTGTTATTCTGCCGCGGTCTGCTCAACAGCGTAGACGCTGACCTTTTTACGGTCTTTGCCCAGGCGCTCAAAGCGCACGGTGCCGTCGGCTTTGGCGAACAGGGTATCATCCTTGCCCCTGCCCACGTTGGTGCCGGGGTGGATTTTCGTGCCGCGCTGGCGCACTAAGATGTTGCCTGCAAGTACGAATTGACCGTCCGCGCGTTTCGCGCCAAGACGCTGTGATTTGGAGTCGCGCCCGTTGCGGGTGGAGCCCATACCTTTTTTATGTGCCATGATGATCTCCTTTCTTCACGCTTCAGGCGTTGATCGCGGTGATTTCCACCTTGGTGTAGGGCTGACGATGACCCATCTTACGCTTCTGACCCTTTTTGGGCTTGTAGGTAAATACGGTAATCTTTTTGCCGCGGCCGTTCTTGAGCACCTTTGCAGCAACGCTTGCACCTGCTACGGTGGGTGCGCCGGCGACCAGACCTTCGTCCGATCCAACTGCGACGATCTCATCGAATACGACTTCGCTTTCTTCGTCGGCATTGAGCTTTTCGATGAACAGCTGCTGCCCGACTTCTACCTTGTACTGCTTGCCGCCGGTTAAAATAATGGCGTACATAGGGATCCTCTTTCTCTCTTAAAAAGTCTCGCTGCGTCGGGCGGGGGAGACCCCACTTATGAAGCCCGGAACATGCGGCTGAAATATTATACCAGCTTGTTTATAAAATGTCAAGCAAAAATTACGCTTAATTAGAACTTTGCAAATTGCGTACGTAAATTTAACTACAAAACATTTTTTAAAGTCTCAAGAAACACAATATATTCGATTGACTTTATCGAATATTTGTGCTATGCTAGATTTCAGACGGCAGAAATTAGACCTCAGACGTTAGACGATGGAAAGATCGGAGAGTGCGTTGGACAATTTATTTTCGTCTCAAACGTTGCAGTGG
Organism: Oscillospiraceae bacterium; assembly: GCA_031547365.1. Taxonomy (GTDB): domain Bacteria; phylum Bacillota; class Clostridia; order Oscillospirales; family Acutalibacteraceae; genus WRMQ01. The sequence continues at coordinate 3,026 of JAVBSB010000053.1, forward strand.
TTCCGCGAACGGCTCGGTGAACCGACGCCGGTGCAGCGCGAAGCCTGGCCGCATATCGCCGCAGGGGAACCTGTGCTGGTGAGCTCGCCCACCGGTACCGGTAAGACGCTCTGCGCTTTTTTAGTATACCTCGACCGCTTGCTTGCGCAGGCTGCGCGGGGCAAGTTAACCGACACCCTGCAGCTGGTCTATATTTCTCCGCTGAAATCTCTTGCCGCGGATATCCGCGAGAATTTACAGGCGCCGCTGGAGGGCATTGCTGCGTTGTACGGGTTGCCGGGGGACGCGGTGCGCGTTCACCTGCGTACAGGGGATACGCCGGCTTCGGAACGGCAAAAGGCTGCGCGCAAGCCGCCGCATATCCTCATCACTACGCCGGAGTCGCTGTTTTTACTGCTGACTTCCGCTGCGGGGCGGGGAAAGCTGCGCGGCGCAAGCGCGTGTATCGTTGACGAAATGCATGCTTTGCTTGGCAATAAGCGCGGCGCGCCTCTGCTGCTGGGGCGGGCCAGGCTGGACGCGCTTTGTGATCAACCATTACAACGCATCGGGCTTTCCGCTACGCTGCGCACCCCTGCGCTGGCAATGGAATGGCTGACGCCGGATCCTTGCTTTCTTGCCGCGCCGCGCGTGGAAAAGAAAATCAGTATTGTCGTAAAAAAGCCGAACGAATCGGGGCTGCTGCCCGAAGGTACGATTTGGCCTGCGCTAGCAAGGGCAGTGCTTGTGCAATGCGAAGGCTGCCGCACGGTTCTTGCTTTTGTTGAAGGGCGCGCGCAGGCGGAAAGGTTAACTTATTATGTAAATAAAGAGGCAGACAGTACGGACTTTGCCTGTGCGCACCACGGCAGTATGGAACGTGAGCAGCGCCATATGGTGGAAGACCGATTGCGCGCGGGTAAGCTGCGCCTGTTGGTCGCGACGGCTTCGATGGAGCTGGGAATCGACGTAGGCGAGGTGGATAAGGTACTGCAAATTGGTCCCGCTCGTACAGTTTCTGCTATGGTGCAGCGGTTGGGTCGCGCGGGTCACAGACCGGGCGAAACCAGCGAAATGGTGGTGTTCCCGCGCGAAGGCTTTGAGGCGCTGCAATGTACCTTATTGGCGGATTTGGCGCGGCGCGGGGAGCTGGAGCCCCTTGCGCCGCCGGAGGGCTGTCTGGACTTGCTGGCGCAGCACCTGGTATCCATCGCGGCGGCGAGCTTTCCCTTGGACGGCGATGGCGGCGGCGTTACCGAGCAGGAGGTCATGAATTTGCTGCCGCGCGCATACCCATTCCGCAATGTTACGCTTGACGACCTGCGCGGCGTTCTTACGATGTTGGCGGGCGACTATGAACATGCCCGTGATATCCCTGTGCGTCCGCGTTTGTCTTATGACCGCATACATGGCACATTTTACGGCGATGCCTATTCTCGTATGCTTGCGCTGTCTTCGGGCGGCACGATACCCGACCGGGGCTATTATGCCGTGAAGAATGAGGCGGGCGTAAAGCTGGGTGAGTTGGACGAAGAAATGGTTTTTGAGGCGCGCTGCGGCGATCAGTTTATGCTGGGCGCATTTCCCTGGAAAATTATAAAAATAGGCCGCGACGACGTGATCGTTGCTCCCGGCTCGCGCGACAGCGCCGCGATGCCTTTTTGGAAAGGCGAAGGCAACGGACGTCATATTGAGACCGGCCGCGCAATGGGCGAGACAATCCGTACATTGGCGGAAGATTTTCGCGCCGGTCTGCTGCCGCAAACGTTGATGGAATATCACCTGGACGAGGGCGCGGCGAAGGATACGATGCATGTGATTGAGCGCCAGCTGGAGGTCACAGGCGCAATGCCCGACGACCGCACGGTGCTGTTTGAGCACTTCAGCAACGAAGCGGGGCAGCAGCAGGGGCTTGTGCACTGCGTCATGGGCAGGCGTGTGAATGATCCGCTGGCGCTGCTTTGCAAAGAAGCTGCCCGCCGCAAAGGGCGCGAAATCGCAGTGTTTTCTGACGACGACGGCTTTCTGCTGTTCCCGAAGGACGGCGGCTCTGCCGATGCCTCGTGGCTTTGTGCCTTTGATGAAACGGAATCAATCGCAATATTGCAGGCGCTGCTGCCTACGACGCCCGCGTTTGGGCTGACGTTCCGCTACAACGCGGCGCATGCGCTGATTATGGGCGCAAGGGGCGGCGGGCGCAATCCCCTCTGGGTACAGCGGTTGCGCGCGGCGGAAACGCTCAATTCCCTTGTCAGCTTTCCTGACCATCCGCTGCTGCGCGAGACCATGCGCGAATGCCTGCACGACGTCTGGGATATAGAAGCCCTGCGCGAGGTGATGGCGGCGCTGCGCATGGGGCAAATCGCTGTGCGGGAGATTGAAACCGACGAGCCTTCGCCCATGTCCATCGTACTGCGCCGCGCGCTTGAGGCAGAGATGATGTATGATTATCACCCGACAGGCGACGCGGTCACGGCGCAGTCTTATGTAAATCTTGAGCAGCTGAACGCAGAACAGCTCACACCGCCGAAGGCATTGTTGGAGCAGGCGGCATTCGGCGCAAAGCAGGCGGAAAACGCGCAGCAGCTGCACAGCCGGCTTATGGCGGAGGGCGACCTGACCGCAGGGGAGCTGGATGTACCTGCCGAATGGTTTGAAACGCTGGCAATACAAGGTCGCGCCGCCTACATTGAACCCGGGCTGTGGATTGCGGCGGAGCATATGGAGCATTATTATGCCGCGCTGGAGGCGCATGATACAGACGCGCTTTTGTCTCTTTTGCGGCGCTTGCTGCGTTATCGCGGCGGGCAGACGGCGCGCAGCGCGGCGGAGCGTTATTTTCTTTCGGAGGATATGGTGCAAGCGTTGCTGCAAACGCTGGTCGACGCGCAGCAGGCTGTTGAAAGCGAAGCAGTTTATTACCACAGCCAAAACTTTCAGAGGGCGAAATATGCGTACCGCAACCTTCTGCGCAGCGAAATCGAGACGCTGCCCTGCGGGTTATACGCGCAGCTGCTTGCGGACCGAATCCGCACGAATGCTCCCGCTGCAGAGCAGTTGACCCGCGCGCTGCACTTTCTTGCCGGTAAAGAATTGCCCGCCGGACTCTGGGAGAGTACGCTGCTGCCCGCGCGCGTAGCGGGCTATCATTCCGCTCTGCTGGACGCCATATTGGCACAGGGGGAATTCTGTTGGCAGCTGCGCGGGAAAAACCTGCGTTTCTATCCGCGCACAATGTTGGAAACACAATATGATCAGCCGGATGAAGCCTTGCCTGCTGCTGAACAGGAGATCCTGCGTGTTTTGCGGGCGCAGGGGGCGCGGTTTGCGCACAGCCTGCCGCAAAGCGACCCCACAGCGCAGACGCAGGCATTGCTCAGCCTGGCGAAACAGGGCTTGATTACTGCGGATTCGTTTGCGCCCGTGCGTTATCTCGTGCGCGAAAAGGACATGGAAGACCTTCCTGCGAAGCGGCGCGTGAGCGCGCGCGTGAATCTGAAGCTTGCAGGCCGATGGGAAGCCGTCTGTCCGATGCCTGCGCTTTCGCCGGAGGCGCAGGTCGATGCCGCATTCGAGCGTTATACCCTGCTTTGCCGAGAAACTGCGCGGGAGGCAGGGCTGGACTGGGCGGCAGCGCTGACCCAACTGCGTAAAATGGAATGGCAGGGGATAGTGCGGCGCGGGTA
>JAVBSB010000088.1:0-4551 GCA_031547365.1 Oscillospiraceae bacterium
TTGCTGGTTTTATACTTTGTACTGGGCTTTGCGCTGTTCAGCATGATCAATTCCATGTGCGGCGCAATGGTGAGCAAGATGGAGGACCTGCAGTCCGCCATGATGCCCGCGGCGCTCATCAGCGTGTTCTCGTTCTACGGCGGCTATGTTTCCGTAGGGATCACGCCCGCGATGGGCAATGCCTCGGGTCTGAGCAAGGTGGTCATGCTCATCCCCTTTACCGCGCCCTATGCCGCGCCGAGCGCCCTGCTCTCAAACCAGCTTTCCACCCCAACAATTGTGGCGTCCATTGCAATTTTATTGGTCACAATCGTATTGGTCAGCTTTGTTTCGGGTCGTGTCTACTCAGCCTCTGTGCTGCATTACGGCGGAAGGCTGCGCTTTTCCGATGTGCGCCGCATGATACGCGGAAAGTAAAATCCAATCCCGTTTTTCAGCCCGTAAAGCTCGCTTTGCGGGCTTTATTTATATTTAAAAAATCATTTTTCAAATGCAGAATTATCTGCAAATTTTTCTGTTATACTATGATATGATGGCTGTGCCGTTTTAAAAATGATATTAAAAATAATTTAGTTTTGCATTGCTTTTTCTCTTGATATCTGCTATGATTATATAGATAATAATTATGCTGGGGGGAAGTGGCGTTGCGGCGGCAAATGAATCGGTGCCTTGGATTATTGCTGGCAATTTTATTGTCGGTAAGCCTTGGCTTCACCCTGTCCGGCTGCGAAAATACGCCCGCGAATGAGCAACCCTCAACCACCGAAAACACCGCCCCGGTTACCGAGCTGAATAAGACCTCCTTTGCCTTGCCCTTTGCGCGCCAGGACGTTCTGAACCCCTTTGCGTTAAAGTCCTTGCTCAACCGCACGCTGACAAGCTTAATGTATGAAGGGCTGTTCCTCACGGACAAAACCTGGAAAGCGCAGCCCGTTCTTGCGCAGTCAATCGAACAATCCTCTCCGCTGACCTGGCTGGTCAAGCTGCGCACGGACCGCGTCTTCCATACGGGCGCGGCGGTCACGGCTGCGGATGTCGAATATTCTTTTTTAAAAGCGAAGGCTTCCGCCGATTACAAAACCCGTCTGGCGGACGTCACAAAATGTAAGGCGACGCAAGACGGCATAATGTTCACGCTCCGCAGCGCCAACCAATATATTGCGGCGAACCTCGATTTCCCCGTCGTACCGGCCGGCAGCGCGGAAAAAGACCGTCTGGATGAACCCAAGGGCGGCTATCTGTTTACAAAAGAAAGCACACCGCCCGGCACGGGGCGTTATCAACTGACTGCCCGCGAAAGCTCATTTGAGCTTGTTTATGATAAACGCCATCCGGGTCCTGCTCCGACGCTCACCACCATTGTCCTCTACGGCACAAATAATTCCTCCTCGCTGCTCTATGGTCTCGAAATGGGCAACTATCAGTTTGCGTACGATAATCTCAGCAGCGGTCAGGTCGAGCGTGTCAGCGCAACGCCGCTGCGTGTACCGACAACGAATCTGGTCTATCTTGGTTTTAACGCAGGGCGCAGCCCTCTGCGGGACGCGGCTTTGCGCGCGGCACTGGGCGCATGCATCAATAAGAGCACCCTGCTCAGCGAAACCTTTCACAGCTACGCCCGCATGACGGACACCCCTTTTCCGCCGGGATGGTTTGGAATACAACAGGGCGATTTTGCAAAGCCATACAATGCCGGCAGCGCCCGCAAAACGTTGGAGGACCTGGGCTATAAAGAGATCGTCAACGGCGTGCGCTGCTCAAAATATGTGCAGCTAAAATTTAAGCTGCTCACGAACAAGGACAATCACGCAAAGGTCTCGGCTGCGCGTGCCGTTAAAACCCAGCTTGCGGAATTTCAGATTCTTGCGGAAGTCATAGCCCTGCCCGAAAAAGAGTACCTCGCAGCAGCAAAATCAGGTAACTTCGATCTTTATATCGGCGAAATCCGTTTAACGCCCGACTGCTCGCTTGCGCCGCTGCTGCTTTCCGGCGGCGCCGCAACGAGGGGAATCGAGGTCTGGGGCGCGGCGTCCAGTGCGTACGGTCAATTGCTGCAAGGTTTAATCCCTCCCGCAAAATTTGTCAGCGTATTTCAATCAGAGCTGCCGTTTTTGCCTTTGGGCTACCGTGACGGCATGGCAGTTACAGCGCGCAACCTGCACGTTACTACGGATTTACGCATGAATGACCTGTTTTACGATATCGCGCAATGGAAGTACCAGTGAAATAATCCTGGAAATTTTTACAAAAACAGCAAAATCCATAAGGTTTTTTCCGCTGAATTTCGACAGATTGATTGTAAGCGGCTTTTGATTGTATGAAGCAACATTTTTTTGAAGGGGAAAGCTATATGAGATTTTTTAACAGAACGGTTGTCAGCAAGGATGACTACAGAGTCATCGTCGGCGACGCAGTTGCAGGCTGTTATGGAGTAACGGGTACAAGCACCGCGCTCCAGCCGCGCCCAAACCTGTCGCTGATGTTCCTGCGCCCAAAGCGTCAGTTTGTGGGGCGGGGCATACGGATTTATAAAGACGGCAAGGGATTGATGGTTGACCTGCATATACTAATCCTGCAGGGGCTTAACATTTCCGCCACTGTCCGCAGCATTCACGCAAGAGTGCGCTATACGCTTGAAAAAGCTACGGGGCTCGAGGTCAATAAGGTCAATGTATTTGTGGACGGTATGCTGAAAGATTTCACGTAATTCCGGCATCAAAATTTTCTAAAACGGAGGTACCTGCTTTGCTGAGCGGGAAAATGCTCAAAGAGGGAGTCCTCACTGCGGCGCGTCACCTCGGCACACACAAAGCAGAGGTGGACGCGCTCAATGTATTCCCCGTGCCGGACGGCGACACGGGTACAAACATGACTATGACCATAGGCGCGGCGGCGCGCGACATAGCGCAATTGGCAGACGAAAGCCCGTTTGACGAGGCTGCCGAGCGCGCTGCCTCCGCAATGCTGCGCGGCGCAAGAGGCAATTCCGGCGTAATTTTATCATTGATTTTCCGCGGCTTTGCAAAAAGCGTAAAGGGCAGCGGCCAACTGAGCGGCGAAGACCTTGCGCAGGCGCTGGAGCTCGGCAGCCAGGCCGCCTATCAGGCTGTCACCAAGCCGACGGAGGGTACCATACTCACCGTTGTCCGCGACGCTGCCTTACGGGCAAAAGAAACCGCGCAGGATATGGCAGACGATGCGCTGACCGTATGGCGCGCGGCGCTCGACGGCGCAAGAGAAAGCTTAGCAAAAACGCCGACTTTGCTGCCTGTATTGCGCCAGGCCGGCGTGGTGGACGCAGGCGGACAAGGTCTGGTATATATTATGGAAGGCTTTTTGCTGGGTTTTCTCGGCAAGGGGAGTTTTGAGTTTCTGCCGCCCGTAATGACCGAACCGCTCGAAAAAACACCCGCCGCATTGAGCAAAGAGGAAATCAAGTTCACCTACTGTAATGAATTCCTGGTAAATAAAAAAGATAACGCGCAGGTTGATATTGAACGTCTGCGTGAAGCGCTCAGCACCCTGGGCGACTGCGTTGTCGTCGCGGACGGCGGTGATGTCATCAAAGGGCATGTACACAGCAATGCGCCCGACGAGGTGCTGCGCATTGCGCTGGAATACGGTTCGCTGGCGCAGGTAAAGGTCGAAAATATGCGGCTTCAGCATGAGGAAGCCATGTGGGCGCAAGAGGGAGAAAAGCAGGCGCCTGTAAAAAAGCGATATGGTCTTGTGGCGGTTGCCGCAGGCGAAGGCGTAACAAAGCTGCTGCGCGAGCTCGGCACGGACGAGGTGATCTCCGGCGGGCAGAGCATGAATCCCAGCACAGACGACATTTTGCGGGCAATCAACCTCACCCCTGCGGAGCACATATTTGTATTGCCAAACAATAAAAATATTGTTATGGCAGCGGACCAGGCTGCCTCGCTGGCGGCGAAGGAGGTCAGCGTCCTGCGCACAAACTCCGTTGTAGAGGGCATTTCGGCAGTCTTGGCATTTGACGAAACAGCGGATATTTCGGCGAATATGACACAGATGCAGTATGCGGTCAGTAACGTACAAACCGGTCTTGTCACCTACGCTGTGCGCAATAGCAGCATCAATGGCTTGAATATCCCCGAGGGCTCGGTCATCGGTCTGGAAAACGGCAAGCTGACTGTCACCGCGCAGGATATCGTCTCCGCAGTATGCAGCGTGACGCAGAAATTCTTTATCTTGCGTTTGATGACGAGGCGTATGCCGGGTTGCAGCACAGCGTTGACAGTGTGATCGCGGCTTTTGGCGATATGCGCGGTTTGGCCGGCCGTTATCCTGATTTGGCACAGGCGGTGCAGGCTGTGGACGCGGCTGAAGCAGGTATCCGTAGCTTTGATACCGCCGTGGACGAGGTTCAGCGCACCAACAACGAGATTGCCGCGCTGATCGATGATTTGACGGCACGCGGCGATACCCTAGAGGGTGCTGCCGACGCCTTGTACGAAATTCAAAAGCAGTTGTGGCTGGAGGAAAACGCCTCCTCCCAAACGCGCGAAACCAAAGACCGGCGTGTCGAAC
>JAVBSB010000163.1:0-3362 GCA_031547365.1 Oscillospiraceae bacterium
CTATCCCAACCCACCGATACATGCGGAAGATATAGCAGCCCTTTGCTGTCAATAGCCTTCCATTCCGCCTGCATTGCGGGCAGCCATTCGGCATAATCGCGGTTCGTGTCCGTATAGCAGGCAGTCTGGTAATGCGTTATACTGTCAGCTTTCAGTGCCTGTGCAATCGGATAGATCGTATCGCCGCCAAATTTGATCAATTGCAGATGCAGACCGCCAAAGCCTGCGTCGGTCAGCTTTTCGCGCAGCCAGCCGAGCGCCTTGCCCGCGCGCTCCAGCCCACCCAGCCCGCGCACCAGATTGCCTGCGTCAAAGACGGACAGCACCGGCTTCCCATCAATTTTGTAATAATTTTCGCGGCAAAAATAGCGTTCCGTCCAGCGCTGCACAATCGTCTGAAACGCTTCAAAGCCCACCGCGCCTTCCCAAATCGGCGTGCGCATGTCATGGGAGTTACGCACATCCCAGAGCGTATTTGCGTCGTGGTTCGCCCACATAATAAAGAATTTCATTTTGCCGTTGTTCGGCGCTCCTAAAAAGCCGTCGTTCAGGCATTGCTCAAGGAACGGCCGGTTGTCGTACCAGTACCAGTCATAAATAAATGTATTTACGCCGTGGCGCAGGGCTTCTTCAATTTGCTGTCCCATCACGGCGGGATCTGCCTCGTCGCGCATACCCCACACCGGCGTCCGGTTCATATGCGCCTGCACGGTCTCCCATTCGCCTATGCCGCGCGGCCAAAAGATATGCGTACGCGGTTCTTGTCCTGTGTACGAAGGCCAAACATAGGCCGCAATATCATACTTCATGACAATTCCTCTTTCTCTAATTTCGCATAATCGGTACGGAGATAGGTCAGGCAGATAATCTCTGCCGCGCCGACCTCCCGCAGGGCACGCGCCGCGTCGCGCAGGGTGGCGCCAGTCGTGCAGATATCGTCACACAAAACCATTGCGGTCCCGTTGATCCGCTCCGGTCGTTTCGCCTGAAAAGCATTTTTTATATTTGTCAGGCGGTCTGATTTCCGCAGACCGTGCTGCTGCTTGGTTTCGCATATTTTCATCAGCAGATCGGGGGCGAAGTCCGCGTTGCTCCATTGCGCCGCGGCTTTTGCGATCAATTCGCTTTGGTTATATCCCCGCCGCTTCATCGCCGCCCTTGTCATCGGGATACAACAAAATAACCAACCCTGCTTGTCCGCTAAATGCGAAGCCGCAAGCGCGTCGGCCATGGTATAACCGATACTGCCTGCCATATTGCGCGCGCCGTAAAATTTTAGATTGAGCATAATTCCGCCGGCCTTGCTGTGGTAAGGAAAACAAGAGACCAGCGGAATGTTATCGCCTTCGAGTATCCCGGGAGGCTCCAGCTGGTCGGCATGGACCCCGCAGTCTTCACAGAGCATGTCCTGCGGCGCAGTAACTCCGCCGCACCATACACAGCGCCGCGGGAAAAACCACAGCAGCAGATGCTCCCACCGCGCAGAATTAATTGTCAATTCTCAATTTCTCCAGTAAATCTTCGGGTTTTACCAGCGCAACATGATCAAGCTCGCGGCAAAGATCCACGCATTCTGTGCGCACCTGCTCCGGCAGCCCTGCATCCAGGGCAATCACCTCGCTGCGCACCAAATCGCCCATCAAGCCCATCCGCAGCCGTGCCGCACATAACAATGCGGAGACATTCGACGGCGTTGTCTGCGGCGGTAAAACCACAATAAAACGCCCCGGCACCTTGGATTTTGTGATACGCATCATCAGCAGATAGACGCAAGCGATCACGCCCGCCAGCACAAAAATAACCAACAAACTATAAACAATGGCATGAATGACAGTTTCCACGGTTCCACCCCTTTCGCTTCAGTATATGCGAGGCATGGGGTGTACGATACCTGTGTGGTGTGAGTCGACCTGTAAGCCGAGTTTTGTCATTTAAGGCAATCATTTATCTTGCCGTCGCATTGCTGCGGCGGTCCTGCCACCCGTTGGGGTTAAGCGCCGAGCAAGCGCCGCGCGCAAGCACGCTCCCCGGTCGGTGTTGCTCCGGATAGGGTTTACAGGGCGCTGCGGTTCCCCGCGCGCCGGTGAGCTCTTACCTCGCCTTTCCACCCGTACCAATCAGACAGCCGATTTTAGATGTCAGACATCAGACGCAGATCGACAGAATCTGACATCTAAAATCTACAGTCTGATTGGCGGTATATCTCTGTTGCACTTTCCCTAAGGTCGCCCTCGGCGGCCGTTAGCCGTTATCCTGCTCTTCGGGGCTCGGACTTTCCTCACGGCAAAGCCGCGCGACTGCCCAGCCGACTCACGCATTTATTTTATAGCATTTTCGCAGAAATGTCAAGCGTATTCGCTATCTGCCGCCGCGCTGCCAATGGCGCCGAAACAGGCAAAGCCATTGTATATATAAGGTGTCGCGTGTGGCGGGAAGGCGCGCAGCAGTAAACCGATACCATGCGCTGCGTTGCGCAGGCGTGATATCCGCTTCGGCTTTACGCCGCAGATGCAGCAACACCACGTCTGCGGCAGGCATAGGATGAAAATCCTCCCGCCGAAAATAGTAGCATATTTCCCCCTCAAACCAGGGCTTTAGCCGCAAAGAGGAAGCGGTTTCGTTCGGCTTGCCCAGGAATCGTTTTGCGGCGCCCTTTTCCATTACCAGCCAAAGCTCCTGCGGCGTGCTGGCGCTTTGGCTGAGCTTGCGCACAATCTCCGTGGTGCGGTTAAAAGGGATATTGGCAAAGACCTTATACGGTTCCTTCGGCAGCGACCAGGTTAGAAAATCGCCCTGTACCAGCCGCAAATTCGGTCTGCCGCTATATTTTACACGCAGTGCGGCATATAGCTTACGGTCAAGCTCGACTGCGGTGACACTGCCGCAGCGCTGTAACAATTCTCGCGTAATATGCCCTTTGCCCGGACCAATTTCTACAACATGGTCGGCATCGCTCAGCCTTGTCAGTGATGTGATACGGCGTATCACCGCCGAGGAGGTCAGAAAATTTTGCGAATATTGCAGGGAATTCCCCTGATCTCTATTTAATTTTGACAAAAAAATACACCTCTTGTGATTTCATTCGACAGCTCACAAAAAGCGCGCAAAACAACAGCAAGCGAAATCCGCTTGCTTCACATGCTTTGTGCGCGTTTTTAACGCAGCCGAATAAAGGTACACATGGGTGTAGACTTTCCTCCATTATAATTATATTTTAAGTTTACCACAGAACAAAAGAAATGTCAAAGCATTATTTTGTGGCTTTCATCAAAATTTCATTCAATGCCTCTTTACAACTTTACTTTTCAGTTGTATAATGGTTATATAATAAGTGTAGTATGTAATTTTTTGAAACAGGGGTA
>JAVBSB010000023.1:0-8303 GCA_031547365.1 Oscillospiraceae bacterium
CAGCTCGAAAATGGACTCGGGCAAGGACTATAGCTTCGCGGCGAAGGATATGGACTTGAAGCTTGAGGTCGTCAGCCTTTATATCCAGGATCCGGCGATCAAATTGCCGCGCGGCATTAAGATTGGCACGACAACAGAAGCGGAGCTGCTTGCGAAATATCCGAAGGGCAGTGAACACCGCCTTGAGATGGAAGAAGACAATGTCATCATGTTTAATTACGAGTTCCGCGATAAAAACGGGAAGTTCGGCGAAAAAGGCGGCTCTATCTCATATAACTTTAACGCAGACGGCTTGCTGGCAGGCGCAGACATTGCGTGGCGCTATGTTGAGCTGTAACGCCAATAAATTATATAAAGGGTGATGTTGTTGACCATAGGCGAACGGATTAAAAAGGCGATCGGCGTTGAGGGCAGTACCTCGCAGGCGCTGCTGCCCATGTTGGCATACAACTCGTTTCACATCTCGTCCGCAGGCGCATCCTACCTCACCAGCCTTTACTATTCTGCCTTTCTCACCTACGTAGAGGGGCTTAGTCTTGCGCAGGCGGGGACGGTGCTACTGTTTAAGAGCTTATGGGACGCTGCGATTGATCCATTCATCGGTCTGCTGACCGACCGCACCCGCTCGAGGATGGGTAAGCACCGCATCTATATTTTTTTTGCGGCGATTCCGTTCGGCATCACTTATTTTATGCTGTGGACTTCGTTCGGCGCATCCGGTAGCGGGCGCTCAAATACGATTATACTTTATTACATCTTTGCGAACGTATTGTTTACCACCGCGAACAGCTTTATCTACGTGCCGCATAACGCCATGCTGCCCGAGCTTGCGCCCGGGTATTTTCAGCGTACGCAGTATATTTCTATGGGATATCTCATGAACTCCACGGGCATGTTCCCGTCATTTTTGGTTGCGGGCGCATTTTTGGGTATGATCAAAACGCAGGAGTTTAACGCAGAATTACGCCCGGTGTTTCTGAAAATGGGGCTGCTGCTCGGCGTTGTTTATATTCTGCCGATATTGGCAACGGCGATCTTCACCAAGGAAAAAAGCTCGAAGGATATGGTGGTGCAGCCGGTTGACGGCAAATATGTCATTGGCGAATATAAGCAGGTGTTTAAGAATAAGGCCTTTGTCCAATACTTTGCAATCAGCTTTTTGCTGATGTTCGGTACGGCGTTTTTCGCCAACAGCAAGACCTATTTCATATATGAAATTGCAGACGCGAAGCAATACTTAAATCTGCTTGTGTTTTGGGCAGGAATAGCGGAAATGACGGCATTTGTCCCGAATTACGCTTTGACAAAAAAGTTTGGCAAGGCGAAGATGGCGTGGTTTACGCTGCCGTTCCTGTTCGTGAGCCTCGCGCTGAGCTTTGTCATCGGCAGACAGACCGGCACAGGTATCCCATGGATGGTAGTGGCGCTGTTTGCCCAGGAAATGCTTTACCCCTTCGGAATTTCGGGCATCAGCTTTGCCATACAAAACATTTCGCCTGACGTTACCGACGTAGACGAAATGGTCACCGGTCGCCGCCGAGAGGGTGTAATAGCCGCAATCAACAACTTTATCAAAATATCGACCGGCGGTCTTTTGCAGTTCCTTGTCGGTATTATTTTGGAATGGTTTGGCGTGTCCGTAAAAGACGCGCAGGGGAATGCGAAGCCGACGATGTTTTCTGCCCGCGCGACCAGTCTTTTCGGTTCAAAGCTCGGCGGACCTTCCGCGGGTCTGCGCCTTGTACACGGCGCGCTGCCCATGATGTTTACCCTGCTTTCAATGCTTGCCCTGCGGAAATATACCATGACCCGTGACGAGCATAAGCGGATCCGCGAGGCGATTGCCCTTAAGCACGCGCAGCAGAACGGCGAAGCTCTGCCCGAAAATATTCCGGAGCTGACCGAAGCAGAACAGCAGCGCTTATCCGAAATTGCCGGTCTGCCGTGGGAATCCATGTGGATCGGGAGCTGACGCTAATCTTCTATAAAGGTTAAGGGCATGGAGCGCCGGGTCGTCGCTCCCTACAATGTGCCAGCCACTATCAAACTTTTGCCACAAAAATAGCAAACCGCCTTGCTGTAAGAGCTGCAGCGAGGCGGTGTTTTTAGTTTTTGCGCAGCTTATTGCGCTGTGGTTTCTTCGGGGAGTACGCCGCCTGTGACGAATTTGCTCAGATTGTCGATGCGGACAATTTGCGCGGTATAGATGGGCAGGATTTCAGCCATCGTCTTGTCAAGACCAACCACAGAACCGTGTGTGCCTCGTATGGTGGGCATGATATACCAGGAGGCGGGCTTGAGTATCGTCGGCGAAAGGGCGTTTGGGTCGGTAACGGTCTGGCTGGGTTCGTTAAAAGGCGCGGTGGCTGAAATTGTATTTACAAGGCAATCGTTGGCGCGCCATTTGTCGTCTATCCCGTTTTCGGGGCTGGTAAAGTTCCCTATAATATTTCCGAGTATTTTATATACGCCGCCCATTTCTGCGTCAATCGGCTTGCCGTGGTCGGTGCCGTCAATCGGATAGGAAAACAGGTATATATCGGGGTTGAGGTTGACCGTCAGCTTATTGAGCGCCTTCGCGCCATTAATGCTCAAGTCGTAGTAAGCGGTATCCTGCGTCTTTGCGGCGCGTATGACCTCGCTGATGCTCAGGTTGCCCATCGTAAAGCCGAGGCTGCTTAACATATCGTCAAATTTTGCGCTGCTAAAAGTGGTCGCAAGCTTCGCGATCAAGGGGTTGACGTCCAGCATAGTTAAGAGGCTTACGCCGTTGTGCGGCGCAGCAAGGCAGGTCAGGCTGAACACCCAGTCGCCCTTGCCGCCTTTAAAAAGAGCGGAACAGGGCTCATCGCCTGCTTGTATAGCGGCGGTTTCGCTGGGTGAACCGTTTTGCAGCAGAGCGCACATTAAGCGTACCGTAGCGCCCCCGAAGCTGTGGGCGATGAGGTTCACCTTGCGCAGATTGCCGTTTGTGTCCACCTTGCCCCAGTCGGGGATGAGCGGCGCAGTGTAGGTTTTACCGAATCGCTCGTGACCATATTGCGCGCTGTGTGCGGCGCCGTAATCCACGCGCGTCCCTGCCAACGCAGCATAAAGCTCGCAGGCGCGGTCCCACGCAGAGCCGACAGGATTTACCGACGGCGCAAAGCACATATAGCCTTTTTTCTGCAGCTCAGTCAAAATGGAACCTGCGGTTGATCCCCAATAGGAGACAGGGCTGTCAGTGTCGTCGCCGAAGCCGTTCAGACCGTGCACAAAAACATAGGGATAGGTTGTAGCCACTCTCGGCTTTTCCGGTTCTTTGTTTTTTTTCCAGGGCAGCTCGCAGCCGGGTAAAATAATTAATCCGGCACAAAGTACGGCGGCAAGCAGCAGTGACAATAATCGTTTCATAGTACACCCTCACTACATGAAAGTAACTTTTTTAAATAAATATAAAAAAAATTCAAAAATTGAAAACTACTCGGGCTTAATATCGTTCGGTTCAATTTCTACCTTGATTACCGCGATGCGTTTATCCTCCACCTGCTCAACGGTAAAGCGCAGATTTTTGAAGTCCACCACCGGGTGCTCTCCTTCGCGCGGTAAATAACCCAATACGCTAATTACGAAGCCCGCAATGGTGTCATAGTCGTCCTGGGGCAGCAAAACGCCTGTCAGCTCCTCAACCTCTTCTACGTCTGTTGTGCCGTCGAGCAGGAATGTGCGCTCGTCTATCTTAGAAATGTCTTCATCTTCGTCGTCATATTCGTCCTGAATGCTGCCGACGATAGCTTCGAGCACATCCTCAAGGGTGACAATGCCTGCCGTGCCGCCATATTCATCCACAACCACTGCAATTTGCACATGCTTGGCATTCATCTCCTTCAGCAGCTCACCGCAGTGCTTGCTTTCGGGCACATAATATGCTTCGCGCATAATATTGCGCGGCAGCTTTTCGGGCATTTCGCGCCCGACATATTGCAACAGGTCTTTAATGTATATGATGCCTATGATTTTATCGATGTCCTCGTCATATACCGGCAGGCGCGAATATCCCTCCGCAACGGAGGTCTGCACCGCGCTTTCGAGCGAGGCGCCCGCCTCAATGCCGACTACGTCCGTACGGTGGGTCATAATATCCCCGGCGTCCAGGTCGTCCAGCTCAAAAATGTTCTGTATCATTTCCTGCTGGGTTTCTTCTATCACGCCTTTTTCGCCGCCGGCATCCACCAGCAGGCGGATTTCCTCCTCTGTTACGGCTGAATCCTCGGCGTTTGGGTCAATGCCAAACAAGCGCAGAATCCCGTTTGCCGACACGGAGATAATCCAAACCAACGGACGAAAAACGATATCGCAGAAGCTCAGCAGCCCCGCAATCCGCAGCGAGATTTGCTCAGGGTATTTCATCGCAAGGCGCTTTGGTACCAGCTCGCCCAGCACCAGCGAGGCGTAGGCGATCAGCATGGTGAGCACGATCGTGATGGCGGCGCCCGCAAAGCGATCCAAGCTATCAGGCAGTACGCCGACCAGCGCTTTTTCCAGCGGTGCGCTGAAGCTCTGCGCCGTGGAGGACGAGGCCAAAAAGCCTGCCAGCGTCACGCCGATTTGGATCATTGAAAGGAAGCGGCTGGAATTCTTCGTGAGCTTGCAAATGCGCCGCGCGCTTTTGCTGCCCTCCGCAGCCATGCGCTCAATCTTGTTGTCATTCAGGGTAATCACCGCGATTTCGCTCATGGCGAAAAAGGCGTTGATCATGATCAGCACAAACAGAAGCAATAATTGCCCAAATATGTGTGCTGAACTAGGGTCGCTGTCCATTATCAGTCTCCTCTTTATTTAAAGTAAAATAGATTATAGCATGCCAAGTGGTAAGATGTCAAGCGTCGGCGAGAGCGAAATCAAAGCTTGCAGGCGAATTTACGAAACTGAACACCTATGTCTGCATATGAAACCACCCTTTAAATTATATTCCCTTAAACCAGGTAAACTTTTTACACCGTACCCACAACCACTTCTGTGCGGTAGATGAATTCCACCTGCCCGTTCACCTGAAATTGCTCGAACAACGCGCGCAAAGACGCACATAGCGGTTCATATTCCGAGTGACCCGGCTTGGGCGAATAAGAACTTGAAAGCGCGCGACCGATCAGACCCTCTAAATCCAGACACTGCGAAGCAGCAAAACGAAACACATCGTATTGCGTAAAAAACGTAGCGTAGACTTCTTCGCCGATATTTGTCCTGGTTTCGTTTGGAATTTCGTCATGGTGCGCCTGAATCGCGGCTTCGTATGCCTTCATGAATGCGTTTGATGTGTCGCGCTGGTTCCAGACGAGCGCAGCTTTTCCGCCGGATCTGAGAATGCGTTTGCACTCAAGCTTAAAGCGTGCCTGATCAAACCAGTGAAACGCCTGCGCGACAGTGACGGCATCAACGCTTGCGGCGGGCAGACCGGTTTCCTCTGCGCCGGCGTCGACAGAATAAAAGCCTGTAGTCTCGCCCAGCAACTGCTCCGCTTTGCTGCGCATGGCGGCGTTCGGCTCCACGGCGTAGACATGTAATCCGCGGGCAAGCAGCAGCGTTGTCAGCTTGCCTGTGCCGGAACCGATGTCCGCTACAGACATGCCGCGCGTTAAACCGCACTGCTCTAAAATGCAATCAATCGCCTGCGCCGGATAGCTCGGTCGGTATTTGACATAGTTGTCCGCGTGGGCGGTAAAACGCTCCTTATTGTCCATACTATCCTCTACGCCCACGCAATTGAGCGATTTCGCGCTGCAGCTGTTCCGCCTCGTGGCGGGAAATTTCTGCCTCTTTTTTTGTGCGCGCCGCATCCTCCAGGTAATCCTGAATGCGCGAGCGTAAATTTTCAGCTGTGGTCTGTGCTTCACGCGCCTCGTCCATGGCGTCCAGCGCACAGAGCACCGCCGCCTGCGTGGCGGATATCCTTCCGTTTTCGCGCAGCATATGGTTCATGGCGTCGCTCAATTCCGCCCCGAGGCGGCGCATATAGTCCTGGTCTTTTTCGCAGAGTAAAACATACTCCACCCCGCAGATATTCAGAACCACTCTGTTTTTTTCAATATTTTCCACGCTGTTTCTCCTTCGCAACCATATACTACTTCAAATACTTATTATACTAGATAATGCGAAGGAATAAAAGGGGCTAATCGAAAATATTTTGCAGGAATTTTAACTTTTTTTGCGTATATCAGGGTGTAAGCGGCGGATTGTGTGCCGTTATTACGGAAAGGAGCTGCGTTATGACCATATCGCAAGCCACCTGCAAGCTGGAGCATGAGATTCTTTCACCGAAAGCAGCCTTTGCCGATCAAGCCATTCGCATACGCCCCGAACCCGATTGCGAGCTGCGCACTGCTTATATGCGCGACCGCGACCGTGTACTGCACAGCGGCGCGTTCCGCAGGCTTAAACATAAAACGCAGGTGTTCCTCTCGCCTGAAGGGGATCATTACCGCACCCGCCTGACGCATACGCTTGAGGTTTCGCAGATTGCGCGCACGATTTCGCGTGCTTTACGTATCAATGAAGATTTAACCGAAGCCGTTGCTCTCGGCCATGATTTGGGACACACCCCTTTCGGACACGCGGGCGAGCATGCGCTTTGTCAGGTTTACGCGCCGGGCTTTCGTCACTACGAACAAAGCCTGCGCGTTGTGGACAAGCTGGAAAAAAACGGGCAGGGGCTAAACCTGACCGAGGCTGTGCGCAATGGCATCGTACGCCACACCTGCGGACCGCAGGCGGATACCCTTGAAGGGCAGTGTGTGCGTCTTGCCGACCGCATCGCATACATTAACCACGACATAGACGACGGCATACGCGCAGGCGTTCTGCTTGAGAGTGACATTCCGTCCTCCATACGTAAAACCCTTGGCGGGACAAAAAGCGAACGCGTCAATACCCTTGTGCGTTCTGCCGTGCTCTCCAGCCGGGACAGTATATCGCTCGAGCCTGAAATTGCCGCTGCGTTTGAGTTTTTACATAGCTTTATGTTCGAGCGCGTCTACACCAATCCAATCTGTAAAAGCGAGGAGCGCAAAACGCTTGAGATGATCATCTGGCTCTATCAATATTTTTCGACACACCCGTCGCTCTTGCACGAAGAATATCGCCAAATCGTTGAAGAAGAAGGTCCTGAACGCGCCGCAGTCGACTACATTGCCGGCATGACCGACCGCTTTGCCGTGCATACGTTTGAGGAGCATTTTGTACCGAAGTCCTGGCAGGGAGTGTAAAATATGACGATCATTTTCATCCGACACGGGGAGTCCGTGAACAATCAGCCTGACCGCTCGTTACATACTTTAGACCCGGAGCTGACAGCGCGTGGGCTGCTGCAGGCAGAGCTGCTGGGCGAGCGCTTTAAAGAAATTCATCTTGACGCATTGATTTGCAGCCCGATCAAACGCGCGATGCGCACCGCCAACGAAATCGCGAGGCACAAGGACATGCCCGTCGCCGTTTATCATGATATGGTCGAAATCGGTACGGAATATTTACCGATTCCCCATAGCGAGGCGCTGAAAATCTGCCCGTATCTCATGCCTTATGACGTGCCGGCGCGCATCGGCGAATACGGTGACAATTATGACCTTGACATTGAAGACCCGTATTATAGCCTAAGCCGCGCGTACCGGGTAATCAGCCGCGTGCGCCAGAGCTTTCCCGAGGAAGCGACAGTGGCGCTGGTAGGACACGGCGCGTTTAACCAGCGCCTGATAGCAGCTGCGCTGCGCATCTCCTTCCCGCCGGATTACATATTTTCGCAGAGCAACACCGGCGTCAGCGTTGTGAACTATAGACCGAACGAAGAAGGGAGAACCATTACGCGGCTTGTGGTGATGAACGACACATCGCACCTGTATGGAAAATGTGAGGTGACATAGAGGACGGTGAGTTTGCTCGTGCGTTACAATCCAGATATACATCATGGACGGTCTATACGTCTAAAGGGGTATAATTATTCATCAAACGGGATGTACTTTATAACAATTTGTACGCAGGACAGAGCAATGTTGTTTGGTGAGATTGTAGGGGCAGACCTTGTGTCTGCCCAAATGAATCAAAACGAGGCAGGAGAAATGATAGATAATGTATTGAATAACACAATCAAATTATTTGAGGACTTTATTCTTGATCAATATATTATCATGCCAAACCATATTCATTTCATTGTTGTTATCTCTCGGGCAGACACAAGGTCTCGGGCAGACACAAGGTCTCGGGCAGACACAAGGTCTCAGGCAGACACAAGGTCTCGGGCAGACACAAGGTCTGCCCCTAAGCAAACGCTATCC
>JAVBSB010000130.1:0-3890 GCA_031547365.1 Oscillospiraceae bacterium
TTTTTTTAGTTTTATTAACAAGTTGTCACCTCCAAGGTGTTATCACAGGTCGGAGAACAAGCCAACTTCTCTATTATATTGTCCCAAAATACCTTTGTCAAATGAAGCTGATTTTTTATTTTGTACATAATGAACGATAATACAAAGGAATAATTTCTAAAAAAGAAAAATATTCTTTGGTAATTGTCGAATTATGGAAATATCCGCCGTGCATTTTGTGAGATTCGTAGAAAACCATTGAATGACTTGGGCAAAACTCTAATTTATGGTTGAAAATAGCGCTATGATATGTTAAAATGTTACATATGTAGTCGGCGAAATCAAAAAAAGGGAATAAATGGTGATTATTTGTGAAAGAAATTCAGCTATATTGTGACGGCGCGTGTTCGGGGAACCCGGGTCCCGGCGGTTGGGGGACGATTCTGCGGTTCGGCACGCATGAGCGCGAATTATCGGGCGGTGCGGCGCAAACAACGAACAACCGCATGGAACTGACCGCTTTGCTTGAAGGTCTGCGTGCGCTGAAGGAGCCGTGTAAAGTGACTGCTGTGACAGATTCCGAATATGTTGTAAACGGGTTAAATAAAGGCTGGGCGCGTTCGTGGCAGCGCAATGGCTGGAAAAAGAGCGATAAAAAGCCTGCGCTTAACGCAGACCTTTGGGAGGTATTGCTGGAACAGGCCGAGCGGCATGAGCTGACGGTGCAATGGGTGCGCGGTCATAACGGTCACAGCGAAAATGAGCGCTGCGACAGGCTGGCAGTAGAACAAGCTCAGCGATATCAAATGCAGAAAAAGCAGGGTTGACAACAGTCACCCTGCTTTTTCCGATTTACTACGAAAAATCGCACAGATTTTAACATATTTACTTTTGCTGTATAAGACGCTGAACATTTTACACGGCAATGTATTGACTTATTTATATAAGCAGGCTAGTATAGTTTTGTTGAATGAATGTTAAAAATGCGGGAAGAGGTTGAAAGCAATGGCTGAAAAAAACAATACGGTTCATTCCGTTTATTTCTTGGACTGCGGCGGACATTTGCTGGGCGATCCGGTGCGTGTGCAACATGGTCAGGCTGCGCAGCCGCCAGCCTATACGCCGCCCGAATCGTTGGAGCACTTTGGCTGGAGCCGACCAACTTCATGCGTGACAGAGACAATCTATTGCGTAGCGCTGACACGTGAAAAAAAGCAGAAAATTACTGTGAATGAGGCAACCGATTGCCGCGTGCTTGTGCTGGAGCTGCGCAGGAATCGGCGGGTGGCAATGCTTCCGCTGGGCAACTGGGCAAAAGGCGAAACCCTGACGCGCGAAGATTTGGCTTGTCTGCATCTGCGGCATGTGGATAAACTGCGGCCTTTCCGCTGTACAGTCAGCGGCGACACGCTGCTTGCGATCACAGATACCGGCGTACGCGCGTTTGATTATGGTATGCGTCCGCTGGAGGGAATGCTGGAGCTTATGCCGATGCCGCATTATACAGGCGTGCGTATTTCCAGAGAGGGCCAGACGGCCAGGGAGGCCTAGCCTTGCTGCGCTTTAAAGTTGAATTTTATGATGCAAAGGGTAAGCTTCTGAGCGAATGCCGCGTACAGCCCGGACAAGCCGCGCCTGCACCCAAGCCGCCGCGCGCGCCCAAAGGCTGCCGGTTTGACCGCTGGGAGCCGCAGGTGAGCTTTGTTCAGTCGAACCTCAAGACATTTGCTGTATATACCCCGAAGGAATACTTGGTTATGTTTCTGAGCGAAACAGGCGACGTACTCAAACGCGAATATGTAGAGCACGGGCAGGACGCGGTTCCGCCGCAGTACAGCCCCTTTGGTCGCCCGGTACGTTGGAACGGCACGACAAGGAATATCCGCCGAAATCAGGCATTTTGTGCCGTAGTCGGCGAACAAATCGCGTAATCTGTCCCCCGCCACGGTACGGACGGGAACGTTTCCCCTCCTGCCGCGGATTCATATAACCCTCCTTTACAGGAGGGCTTTTTTATTGCGCATAACTCGTCCCGCCGCTGCATAGCATGTACAAAATGGAGGATGAACCATGCAGCTGTGTTTAAATATAAAGCCGTTTGATCAGGCGATTGCGCGCCTGCCCGGGTTTATGCTGGAGTATCTCTCCAAAGTGCCGGAGGATGTGCGCGCGCGCGCAACGGAGCTTCGTATGCGGGCAGGCGCGGCGGTTGCAATTACGCTGCCGGAAGGACCGAATTTTATTTCGGCTTCAGGGCGGATGGCTGCGGCTGCGCAGGAGAATTGTATGCGGTTGAGCGGTGAGCAGCTGGCGATGATTGTTCGCAGCCTGTGCGATTATTCGTTGCACAGCTATACGGAGGACATTGCGCGGGGGTTTTTGACGCTGCCGGGCGGACACCGCGCCGGGCTGTGCGGTACTGCGGTGACCGAACGGGGTACGGTGACGGCGGTACGGGAAATTTCGTCGGTTAATCTGCGCATTGCGCGCGAAATGCCCGGAGCTGCGGCGGAGCTGTGCGCCCGGCTGTACCATGACGGCAGTTTACCGGGGGTGCTGATCTCAGGCGCGCCCGGCAGCGGGAAGACAACGATGCTGCGGGATTTGGCAAGGCGGCTTTCCGGCGGTCTGTGCGGATTAAGCCGCCGCGTAGCGCTGATGGATGAACGCGGCGAATTGGCGGGCGTGCGCGAAGGGGTTCCCTGCTGTGACGTCGGACCGAATACGGATGTACTGACAGGCTATCCGAAGGGCGAGGGCGTGCTGCTCGCAGTGCGTTCTCTTTCGCCGGAGGTAATCCTCTGTGACGAGTTAGGCAGTGAGGCGGAAGCCGCGGCGTTGGCGGCAGGCTTTCATACAGGCGTGCGTTTTATTGCGACGATACACGCTGAAACAGCGGAACAGGCGCTGCGGCGGCCGGTTGTCCAAGACCTGCTTGCCTGCGGAGCGTTTGATTGGCTGGTTGCGCTGGGGAGCGCAAAGACCCCGTGCAAAATTACGGAAATCCGTGCGATTGACAAGGGAGATACATATGCAGCATGCAGAGTTTTTTAAGACGCTGGCGCTGGCTCTGTTGTTTTTGGCATGCGCAGGCGCCGGGGCAATGGTTACGCGGGGAATGCTGCTGCGCGTACGGGAGCTTGAGCGCAGTATGCAGATGCTAAGCTCCCTGCGGGCACAGCTACAATTCAGCCGACCGCCGTTGCAGCAAATGCTCGGCGCGGTTTGCGCACAAAGTCAGTGTCCTGCGTATTTGCCGGGCTGTCTCAGGCGTATGCAGCGCGGAGAAGCGTTTCCGCTGGCATGGCGCAGTGCGCTGGAGGACCATGGAGGTAATTGTCTGCGCCGGGAGGACAGGCAGCAGCTGTTACCGCTGGGCGATCTGCTTGGCGCAAGCGACGCGGCGGGGCAGCGCGAAGCCCTGCTGTTGCAGGAATCTCTGTTGCAAACACAGCTGGACCAGGCGCGGACACAAAAAGATACAAGAGGCAAAGCGATTTTTATGCTTGGGATTTTGGGCGGGTTGACGCTGATGATATTGCTGATGTAGAACATAACGGGGAGGCAAACACCATGGACATCACTTTGATTTTAAAAATTGCTGCGGTTGGGCTGATTGTTGCGGTGCTGCAGCAGATTTTAGCGAAAATGGGGCGCGATGAATACGGCATGATGGTCGTTTTGGCAGGCATCATCGTCATTCTGCTCATGCTTGTGCCGCAGCTTATCAACCTGTTGGAGGCAGTGCAAAACGTACTGCCGATTTAAAAATACAGCAGACAGGAAAAATACATCATGTGGAAATTAATCCTTGCGGGCTTACTTGCGGCGGCGGCGGCGCTGATTGTGCGGCAGGTGAAGCCTGAGCTTGCGCTGTTTGTGCAATTGGGCGGCGTGCTGGCGGTTTCGCT
>JAVBSB010000043.1:0-2567 GCA_031547365.1 Oscillospiraceae bacterium
AAACGGAATCCTGGGGCATCGACATTACGTGGCAGCGCATCAAAGACGCGGCAGATGCGCGGGGGTTCTTTATCCAATCCGATTTGCCGGAAAAGCCGTTTACGCTCGGGAACATGACGGTGCAGTTCTTTAACCTTGACAGCTACGACGTGCCGCAGCTGAAAGGCGAAAACGACAATTCAACCGTAACGCTGGTCACCTGCGGCGGGACGAAAACGCTGCTGACCGGTGATATGACCGCCTCGCACGGGCTGGAAAAAAAGATTGCGTCGCAGGTCGGAAAAATTGACGTTCTAAAGCTGGGGCACCATGGCTACGCCATGAGCAGCTCTATCTCGTTTTTACTGAAAACCAAGCCGAAGCTCGGCATTGTCACCAACGGAATCGGACAAGTCTATCCGAATGTTCGGTGGAATTTCGCATACCTTGGCAGGCTTCCATTATTTTCCACCGTGCGCGAAAACGGGGTCGCGGTCGCCTTTGGAGGCGGCGGTAAAATCTGGGTGGCGGGAAACCTGCAAAACCCTATAATGGCAGAAAGCGCTGTAATAACTCCCAGCGGGTGGTAATTTGACATAAATGGGTTAATAACTCTGTTGATAATGTGGATAACAATTCTCTGTAACATATAAAAACCCCCTGGTATTCCGGTGCGAAATTTGTAAATATGTGTTAATTAAATAATTGGAGGCACTGAATGAACGCAGCCGACCGCAGCAAGCTTGCAGAAAAAATTTTTGACGGCGTCCTGCCTTCTCCTGCATTTTTAGAGGAGAAGTACCCGCCCCGCAGTTTACCCGAGGGCGCGGCCGTCACGCGCTTTGCGCCCAGCCCGACCGGAAACCTACATATCGGCGGTCTGTTCGGCGCATTTACGGACAAGCTGTATGCCCTGCGCACCGGCGGCGTGTTTTTGCTGCGGCTGGAAGACACGGATAAAAAGCGCGAGGTGGAGGACGGCGTTTCCGGAATCGTAGAGGGTCTTGCGCAGTTCGGCGTCGTCGCCGACGAGGGCGTAACCGGCTGCGGCAGCGAAACCGGCGCTTATGGTCCTTATGTACAAAGCCGGCGTAAAGAGATTTATCATGTCTGTGCCAAATATATGGTAGAGGCAGGTCTTGCCTATCCCTGCTTTTGTACAGAGGAGGACCTGAACACCCTGCGGGCGGAGCAAGAGCAGTCCGGCGTAAATAAGGGTTATTATGGGGCGTGGGCAAAGTGCCGCGCGTTGCCGCCGGAAGATCAGCTGCGCCGCATAGAGGCGGGCGAGGCATACACGCTGCGGCTGCGCGCGCCGGAAGACGAAGGCAGAAAATTTACGATCGTCGACCAGGTCAGGGGCAGGCTGGAGCTGCCGCAGAACACGATGGATATCGTCATCCTTAAATCCGACGGTATACCGACCTATCATTTTGCGCACGCGGTTGACGATCATTTTATGCGCGTGACGCACGTGATACGCGGGGACGAATGGCTCGCAAGCCTGCCGCTGCATGTGCAGCTGTTTGAATTGCTGGGCTTTCAGCTGCCGCGTTACGCGCACACCGCCTCTGTCATGAAGGAGGATAACGGCAGCAAGCGTAAGCTCAGCAAGCGCTATGACCCCGAGGCTGCGGTGCGCTTTTATGCCCAGCAGGGTTACCCCTGCGAGGCCGTGCAGGAATACCTGCTTACGCTGCTCAACTCAAACTTTGAGGATTGGCGGCGCGCAAATCCACTTCTGCCGCTGGCGGAGTTCCCCTTCAGCCTGAAAAAGCTCAGCCCGAGCGGGGCGCTGTTTGACCTTATTAAGCTTGAGGACGTAAGTAAAACCGTCATTGCGCGCATGACAGCCCGGCAGGTATATGAGCATGCCGCCGCCTGGGCAAAAGAATATGACGCGGCACTTTATGCTTTGCTTTCGGCAGATCCCTGTTTTGCGCAGGCGATGTTCGCGATTGACCGCGGCGGCAAAAAGCCGCGTAAGGACATCGCAAAATGGAGCCTGGTGCGCGAGACCTACAGCTATTTTTATGATGTGCTGTTCGCGCCGCAAAAAAGCGGCGCCGCGGAAGTCCTGCAAGCCTATCTTGCTGTCTATGACCCTGCCGACGAAAAAGACGTCTGGTTTACAAAAATCAAATCGATCTGCGAACCGCTGGGCTATTGCCCCGACGTAAAAGCATATAAAGCCGCGCCGGAATCTTTTAAAGGTCATGTCGGCGACGTAAGCGGGTTTATCCGCCTTGCCGTCACAGGGCGCGAAAACACGCCCGACCTCTGGGCGATTTTGCGCGTACTGGGAAAAGAGCGGGTACAGCAACGGCTTAAGGCTGCAATCGCGGCTGAGCAAATAAATGTAGGAGAGTGTCAGTTATGAAAGCAACAAAACGCGTCCTGTCCCTTGCGCTTGTCCTTGCGATGGTCCTTGCCCTCGTAATCCCCGCCGCGGCGGCAGACAAGGCAAAGCCGCCCGTTTTTACCAAGCCCATGACCAGCCCTATCTATGTTCGCCCCGGCGAGGTTGTGTTTGAGTCCCCCGCAACGCTGCCCGAGGGCGTAACAGCAGAGCTAAAATACCAATGGTA
>JAVBSB010000085.1:0-4976 GCA_031547365.1 Oscillospiraceae bacterium
GTTTATTCCGGACATCACCTCCGCTTTTATCGACCCAGTGATTGATATGCCGACCGTCTCAATGATCGGCGATATCTTCCGCATTACGGACGAGGGCTATGTGCGTTTTGAGAGTGACCCTCGCAATGTGGCGGAAAAAGCGGAGCAGTTTATGAAGGACGCGGGTATTTCGGACAATTGCCTGTTCGGTCCGGCATTTGAGTTTTATGTGCTGGACAACGTGGAATTCCGCAACGAAATCAATCACATTGAGGTGCACCTCGATTCGCGGCAGGCCGCGTGGAACACCATCAACAGCCCCTATGACGGCGTGGACAACAACACCGGCTATAAGGTTATGGGGCATAAGGGTTATCATGCCGACCTGCCCTACGACGCGAGCTATCAGCTGCGCAATGAAATGGTGCGCGCGCTGGAGGACACCGGCGTGCCTGTGAAATACCATCACGGCGAGAACGGCGGACCCGGTCAGGTGGAAATTGAAGTGGAATTCGCTACCCTGAAGGAGATGGGCGACCGCACGCAGAAGCTCAAGTATTTATTGAAGAACATCGCCATCCAAAACGGCAAGACTGTCACTTTTATGCCCAAGCCCTTTTACGGCGAGTGCGGCAGCGGGATGCATGTGCACCTGCAGATGTTCAACGGCGGCAAGCCAGTTTTTTACGACGAAAACGGCTATTCCAACCTGAGCGACATCGCCCTTGCGGCAATCAGCGGCATTTTGGAGCACTCCCCCGCGCTGACAGCCTTTTGCTGCCCCTCTACCAATTCCTACAAGCGCCTGGTACCCGGCTATGAGGCTCCCGTGACGGTCTGCTTCGCAACCTCGAACCGCAGCGCCGTCATACGCGTGCCGGGTTATGCCCGCAAGCCGGAGGACAAGCGCTTTGAGTTCCGCCCCTCTGACGCCACGGCAAACCCCTATCTCTGCTATTCGGCGCTCGTCATGGCGGCGATTGACGGCATACAAAAGATGTCGAACCCGACGGAGCACGGCTTTGGTCCCTACGACAAAAACATGTATTACCTTACCGAGGAAGAAAAGAAGGTCGTGGGCAGCCTGCCGAAGTCCCTCGACGAAGCCGCAGACGCCCTCGAAAAAGACCACGCATTCTTACTCAACGGCGGCGTATTCAGCCGGGATCTGATCAACAACCAGCTGCGCAAAATCCGCAAGGACGCAGAGGAGGTCAGCGTCGCTCCCCATCCGCTGGAGTTTAAGAAATACTACGATCTGTAAAACTATTAATAATTACTTAGAAAAGCTTTGATCACGGCGCGCCGGGGTCGTCACGCCCTACAATGGTCATAATACAAAGAGCGTACCCTTTGGAAAGGATGCGCTCTTTGTATTATTTGTATTATTTGTTGTCTATAGTAAGCATTTCTTTCATTTATTCGTATCCATGCGCTTGCTTGAGCATCATGTCTTTGACCTTCATCAGGCGGGTGATGGTGCTGCGCTCGTTTTCGTCGAGTTTCATGGTGATGAAGCGAATCGTGTCTTCGTATTGCGGGATCATCACGTGCTCCAAGGCATTGACGCGGCGGCGGGTGCGCTCGATTTCTGCCGCCATGAGCTGGCAGGATTTTTCCACCTCCGCCAAGCGCAGCAGCTTTGGCAAAACGTCTGCCAGCGAGGCAACGGCATCGTCCAAATCGCTGGAGGTAAACGCATAGCCGTAGGAATAGATATCATTTTCGTCGGCTGTCTTGAACTTCGCCTGATATACAGGAATGCGCACGCTCATGACGTTCTTTTCGGCGATGTCGAGCTCGAGCTCCTGCTTGGGACACAGCAGCGCCACATCCAAAGCCTCAGGCTGCATTACGCTGCGCGCAAGCGCCATATGCTGGTTGGATTCCGACAATGCCGCCTCGACCTCCACGCGCAGTGCCTTGTTTTCGCGCACCATATCCAAAAAAATGCGCATCAGCTCATCGCGTTTGTCTTTCAGCAGCTTATGCCCGCGCCGCGCCGTCACAAGCTTTCGTTTCAGCTTGGTCAGCTCCATGCGGGTGGGGTTGACGGTTAAGATCGCCATGATATTACCTCAATGTTATCAGTAATGATTCTTAATAGTATTCGTCCAACAGCTGGTCGCTGATGCGCTTGAGTTCACTGCGCGGCAAAATACGCAGCAATTTCCAGCCGAGGTCGAGGGTCTCTTCTATGCTGCGGTTGGCGGCGTAGCCCTGCGAAACATATTCTTTTTCGAACGCGTCGGAAAATTTTGCGTAAAGCTTATCAATCTCCGTCAATGCGGATTCGCCCAGAATGACCATAAGTTCTTTTGCGTCTTTGCCTCTTGCGTATGCCGAAAAGAGCTGGTTCATGGTGTTGGAATGATCTTTGCGGGTTTTGCCTTCGCCTATGCCCTTGTCCTTCAGGCGCGACAGCGAAGGGAGTACGTCCACCGGCGGGGTGATGCCCTTGCGGTACAGCTCGCGGCTGAGAATAATCTGCCCTTCGGTGATATAGCCCGTCAGGTCGGGGATTGGGTGGGTCTTGTCATCCTCCGGCATAGAGAGGATCGGAATCATCGTAATGCTGCCGCTCTTACCCTTTTGGCGGCCCGCGCGTTCATAAATCGACGCAAGGTCGGTATACATATAACCGGGATAGCCGCGGCGCCCCGGTACTTCCTTACGGGCGGCGGAAACCTCGCGCAGGGCGTCGGCGTAGTTGGTGATGTCTGTGAGGATGACCAGTACGTGCATACCCTTGTCGAAGGCAAGGTATTCTGCGGCGGTCAGCGCCATTTTCGGCGTGGCGATGCGCTCAATCGCGGGGTCGTTTGCGAGATTGACGAACAGCACCGTACGGTCGATTGCGCCGGTCTCGCGGAAGCTGTTAATGAAGAAGTTCGACTCCTCGAAGGTAATACCCATCGCCGCGAACACGACTGCGAACGGCTCGTCTGTGCCGCGCACCTTTGCCTGGCGGGCAATTTGCGCCGCCAAGTTCGCGTGCGGCAAGCCGCTGGCCGAAAAAATCGGCAGCTTTTGCCCGCGCACAAGGGTATTCAGTCCGTCAATCGCGGAAATACCGGTCTGGATGAATTCCTGCGGATAGGCGCGCGCCGCAGGGTTGATCGGCAGACCGTTGACGTCCACGCGCTTTTCGGGGATGAGCTCCGGTCCGTCGTCTATCGGGCGACCAAGACCGTCGAACACGCGACCCAGCATATCCTCCGAAACGCCCAGCTCCATCTGCCTGCCGAGGAAACGCACCTTGCTCCCCGTAAGGTTGATGCCCGCGGCGCTTTCGAACAGCTGCACCAGCGCGTTGGTTCCGTTGATTTCCAGCACGCGGCAGCGGCGGGTCTCACCGTTTTCCAGTTCGATTTCGCCCAATTCATTGAAGGCGACACCCTGCACCTCGCGCACGAGCATCAGCGGACCGGCGACTTCCTGTATGGTTCTGTATTCTTTTGGCATGCTCAAACATCTCCCTTCAGCAAGCTGCTGAGTTCCACTTTTAGCTTGGCTTTAACACCTTCAAATTCATCGGATATATTTTCTTCGCGCACATATTTAAAGCGACCAATGGCTTCGCGTATCGGCAGGGACACAACGGCTTCGACGTCGGCGCCGTTAGAAAGCGCCTGCGCCGCGCCGTCATAGTACGCCAGAATCAGCCGCATCATGCGCTCCTGCTTTTTCAGGCTGGTATAGGTATCCACCTCGTGATAGGCCAGCTGGTGCAGAAAGTCCTCGCGGATTGAGCGGGCAGCCTCCATCTTAAGCCTATCGCCGGGAGAAAGCGCGTCCATGCCCACGAGCTTGACGATTTCGTCCAGCTCAGCTTCTTCCTGTAACAGCTGCATCATGCGGGCGCGTAATTCCATCCAGTCGGGACTAACGTTTTCGCCGTACCAGCCGCCAAGCAAATCCGTGTAAAGAGAATAACTTGTCAGCCAGTTGATGGCAGGGAAGTGGCGCTTATAAGCCAGGTTGGCGTCCAGACCCCAGAAGACCTTGACGATGCGCAGCGTCGCCTGCGATACCGGCTCTGAGATATCGCCGCCGGGCGGGGATACCGCGCCGATGACTGAAAGCGCGCCCTCGCGCCCTTCGGCACCGAGTGAAACCACTCTGCCTGCGCGCTCGTAAAACTGTGCAAGACGGCTGCCCAGGTAGGCGGGATAGCCCTCCTCGCCCGGCATTTCTTCCAGCCGCCCGGACATTTCGCGCAGCGCCTCTGCCCAACGTGAGGTCGAGTCTGCCATAAGTGCCACGGAATAGCCCATATCGCGGTAATACTCCGCGATGGTGATGCCTGTATAAATCGAGGCCTCGCGCGCCGCAACCGGCATATCAGAGGTATTGGCGATCAATACCGTGCGCTCCATAAGCGATTTGCCTGTGTTGGGGTCGATCAGCTCGGGGAATTCATTCAAAACGTCGGTCATTTCGTTGCCGCGCTCGCCGCAGCCGATATAGACCACGATATCGGCTTCTGCCCACTTTGCAAGCTGGTGCTGGGTGACGGTCTTCCCGCTGCCGAACGGTCCCGGAATTGCCGCAACGCCGCCCTTTGCCAGCGGGAACAAAGTATCGATGACGCGCTGCCCCGTGATAAGCGGCTTATCGGGCGAAAGCTTGCGGGTATAGGGTCTGCCGCGCCGCACGGACCATTTTTGCAGCATAGTCAGCTCTTTATCACCCTGGTCGGTTTCGACCACCGCAATTGCGTCTGTCACAGTGTATTCGCCCGACTGTATGGACTTCAGCCGCCCGGCAAACCCCATGGGTACCATGACTTTATGCAGCACCACGTCGGTTTCCTGCACAGTGCCTAAAATATCCCCCGCAACGAGGGCGTCGCCGATTGTTGCAACCGGCGTAAAATTCCATTTTTTATCCCGCTTAAGGGGGTCGCACTCCACGCCGCGGATGAGGTTATTGCTCTGTGTCTGCCGCATAATATCATCCAGCGGGCGCTGAATTCCGTCGAAAATGCTGCCGAT
>JAVBSB010000064.1:0-4239 GCA_031547365.1 Oscillospiraceae bacterium
GTGCCTTTTTCCATGGTTTTTTCTGCCAGCGCAACCAAAGCGTCGCGGTCAAATTCAAGCTCTACGTCGTCGTAGGCAAACAGCTGCTTAAACTGACGCGTCAGGGCGTTGCGGGGTTCGCTTAGGATACGCACCAGCGCCTCGGCGTCCAGCTCTTCAAGTGTGGCGATGACAGGCATGCGCCCGACCAACTCCGGAATGATGCCAAAACGCACCAAATCCTGATGGATGGTCTGGCGGATGAGCTGATCGTACTGCGCCTTTGCCTTGTCCTTAATCGGCGCGCCAAAGCCCATGGAGCTGCCGCCCACGCGGTGCGCAATCACCTGCTCAATACCGGAAAATGCGCCGCCGCAGATAAACAGTATATTCGTGGTATCAATTTGTAAAAACTCGTCGCCCGGATGCTTGCGCCCGCCGCGGGGCGGTACATTCGCAACGGTGCCCTCGAGAATTTTCAGCAGCGCCTGCTGTACGCCCTCGCCGCTGACGTCGCGGGTAATGGAAGGATTTTCGCTTTTGCGGGCAATTTTATCGATCTCGTCGATATAAATAATACCCTGTTCGGCGCGCTCCAGGTCATGGTCCGCTGCCTGAATCAGCCGCAGAAGGATGTTCTCTACGTCTTCGCCGACGTAGCCGGCTTCTGTAAGCGTAGTGGCGTCCGCAATGGCGAAGGGGACGTCCAGGATTTTGGCAAGGGTCTGCGCGAGCATGGTTTTACCCACGCCCGTCGGTCCCAGAAGCAGCACGTTGCTTTTTTGGATTTCCACGCGCGAGGTACGCTCGCCGGAGTGGTTAATGCGCTTATAATGGTTATATACCGCAACGCTCAACGCGATTTTTGCGTCGTCCTGCCCGATGACATAGTCATCCAGCTTGCGCTTAAGCTCCATCGGCGTGAGCAGGCGGCTATAGAATGACGGCCGCAACGGCTCCAATGAGCGTTCGCTGTCGCGCTCCTCGTCGAGAATATCAATGCATAGCTCAACGCACTCATTGCAGATATAGACCCCCGGTCCGGCAATGAGTTTATCAATCTGTGCCTGCGATTTTCCGCAGAACGAGCACAATGCGGGGCGGTTCTGATCGTCGGGCATAAATTCATCCTTAGACATGGGACCCTCCTAACGTTTTGTCAGAATTTTGTCCACCAGACCGTACTTTAATGCTTCTTCGGCTGTCATATAAAAATCCCGCTCGGTGTCGCGTTCAATGGTCGTGAGCGGCTGCCCCGTCTGCTCGGCAAGGATTTTGTTCAGCCTTGCCCGTGTGCGGACAATATGGTCGGCTACAATTTTAATTTCGGTCGCCTGTCCCTGCGCGCCGCCCATGGGCTGGTGAATCAGCATTTCGCTGTTCGGCAGCGCCATGCGCTTGCCCTTTGTGCCAGCCGCGAGCAGAAAAGCACCCATGCTTGCAGCCATGCCCATGCAGATTGTTGATACGTCGCACTTAATGTAGTTCATAGTATCAAAAATAGCAAGGCCTGCGGTGACAGAGCCGCCGGGGCTGTTGATATAAAAGCTGATGTCTTTTTCGGGATCCTCAGACTCCAGGTGCAGCAGCTGCGCGATGACAAGACTTGCGGTGACGTCGTTGACCTCGTCGCTGAGCATGACAATGCGTTCATTGAGCAGGCGCGAAAAGATATCAAAAGAACGTTCGCCGCGCCCTGTCTGTTCAATTACCATCGGTACCAATGACATGGAAAATACCCTCCCAGTGATGCGGCGTTATCGCCGCAAATATTTTATAACTCAGTATAGGCTGTGCCGGTCTGACTTATACCTCTGTTTTTACAGCCTCAGCTTTAACAAAATCAAGCGCTTTTGCGCGGTTCAGGTCGCTGACAATCTCAGTCTGCGGCACGGCGTATTTGACGCGCGGCAGCGGAACGTTATATTGCTCCGCCAGGCGGTTGTATTCCGCTTCGATTTCTTCATCGGGCGGCGTAAAGCCTTCTGCTTCGGCTATTTTTTCAAGCGCCAGCTCAATTTTAATCTGCGCGGTGCTCTGCGCCAGCATACGGTCTTCAAAATCCTGCTGCTCCTCGCCCGTAATTTCCAAATAGCGCTCCATGGGCATCTGGATGCGCTCCATAAAGATTTCGATATTCTGCTGCGCGCGCTTGCTGTACATCGCCTCGGGGATTTCGCCCTCCAGCATATCGGCAAGCTTTTCCTGAACGGCATGAGCAAAGGCTTCGTCTGCTTCCTTCGCCTTGCTGTCCTTAAGCTCCTGCGCAATACCGATTTTCAGCTCTTCCACTGTATTGTAATCTTCACCGACCTCCTGCGCAAAGTCGTCGTTGACCTCGGGCAGCTCCTCGGCTTTCAGCTCATGCAGCGTGACTTCAAACACAACAGGCTTGCCCGCAAGATTTTCCGCATGATATTCTTCGGGGAAGGAGACATTTACGTCAAAGCTGTCGCCGGGCTTGTGCCCGATTACCTGCTCCTCAAAGCCGGGGATGAACTGACCTGAACCCAGCTTTAACTCATGGTTCTGCGCTGTGCCGCCTTCAAAGGCAACGCCGTCCAGCAAGCCGCGGAAATCGATCAGGGCGATATCGCCGTCCTGCGCCGCGCGGCCTTCGACTTCCACCTCGCGGGCGTTGCGGTGCTGCAGCTCGTGAATGCGGGCGTCAATGTCGGCGTCGGTCACGGTTGCGGACGGGACTTCAACCGCAAGTCCTTTATAATTCTCTATCGTAACTTCAGCCTTTGTGATAACTGTAAAGGTGAAATCCACGCCGTTTTCTTTGCTGATTTCCTGCACATCAAGGTCTTCCGGGCGGAACTGCGGTTCAAGCTCGGCTTCTTTCAGCGCGCCGTCAATGGCAACGGGCAAAATGGCGTCCAGCGCATCGTCAAAAAAGACGTTTTCTCCAAAACGCTTTTCGACAAGGCTGCGCGGCGCTTTGCCCTTGCGAAATCCGGGTAGGGTGATGTTTGCAAGCTCCTTGCTGAATACTGCATCCAGCTGCTTGCAAAAATCCGTAGCTTCAATGTGTGCCGCTACCTTCCAGGTTGCTGCGGCGGTTTTCTCTTTTGAAATAAAACTCATGAACGCTTCTCCTTTTGAAAATAGAACTAACGATCATTATACATGATCCCGCTGAAAAATACTACCCCTTTTACAAGAAAAATTATGTCTTTTTTGAATCATTGGATTTCACCGGCCGGCGCTTCGAATACAGGAGCCTCATTAAAGGCTTGATCGGTTAACTTGAAAACATCGGACGAACCTTCGCCCGGCGAGAGTTTGCTTACCAGCGGGATTTCGTAGCGGTTTTCGGGCAGCCACTCGCCGGTGATATAATTGCGCGCCCGCAGCACAATCTTATCTGCATATACCTCGGCTTGGAAGCCGATGCCTCTTACTGCTGCGCTGAGCAATGTAGGGAGATTGACATAGGTTACGCCGTTGATGATTTTGATTGCCTGCTGTGTATGCAGGTGGCCATTGAAGAAAAACACGTTTGTGTATTGCTCCGCAATCGCGCGCAGCGCCTCGGATTGCGCGCCGACAGCGCCCCAGCCTGTACCGAACGCGTGATTGAGCGGCTGGTGTAAAAAGATGAATACGGGCTTGCCCGGTTCACACGCCTGCATGGTTGCCGCAAACCAATCCAGCTGCGTCTGCGAAATCGTTGCTTGCGTTTCTGCCGGCGGCAATTCGTCGCCTAAAACAATGAACGTATATCCATTCACCTGCATTGAATAGTAGGGGACATTGATGTTGGTGCCGTTATAGGAGCGCAAAAAGAGGCTGTTGCGGTCAATGGCTTCCTGCGGCGTATACTCCGTTCGGTTCATATCGTGATTGCCCATGGCGACAATCGTGTGTTCCGCCCTGTTGTACTGTTCAAGCAGGCTGTACAGCATAATGTATTCGGTCGGCTGCCCGTTCATGGTGTTGTCGCCCAGCATAACCAAAGCATTCTCTTTTGAGGTTGCGCCTGCCATATCCCGCAGGGTCTGCGAAAAGCCGACAAAGCGGTCAAACGTAAACGATTCCATATGGACATCCGATATTACACCGAACTGCAGCAGCATATTTTGCGCGTCCTCCGGGGAGAAGGTAGCGGCGCCTGAGAAAGGCACATTCCCGAGCAGCACAATGGACATAATAAAGCCCAGAAGCTTGAGGAACAACATGTTTAACAGCGCAATAAAGGACATAGCCATACTCCGAATCTTGTTTTATACAATCTTTAATTATTTTAAAGCGATT
>JAVBSB010000107.1:0-2776 GCA_031547365.1 Oscillospiraceae bacterium
CTCGCTCTGACTTTGCTCGGGCAAAGCGGTTCATAAGACGGTATGTACGCGCCCGTCGCGCAGCGCTGTACAGGCAAGCAGCTGCATGTTTCCCAAATAAGCCTGGTATTCCAGACCTTCGCCGACCGGACGCGCGGTGAATTGCTCCGGGTCAATCTGCGCCAGATAGTCTGTTTTTTTTGCGTTTTGGCTGAAGGCTTCACAGAACTGCCGCAGGTTTTGATGCGCCCTGCTGCTGCAGGCACAAAGGAATACCGCTATACACACGATTAATAATATAACCCGCCGCATCGCCTGCCCTCCTTGCTTGTTACTATTGTGCTCTGTCCATGCCTATGCGCGGGAGGACGGGCATATTCTATTAATTCCTTTATTTGTAAACTCCAAAACAAATAAAAACGCGCTCCGATTTGTAACGAAGCACGGTTTTTATTTGCATATTAAATTATAGCTGCGTTATCAGCCGACCGTTGGATCTACTGATTTTGTCAGAGCATAAATCGCGGTTGCAAGCTGTAGCTGGCTGTCTTTGATTTCATATTCTTTTTTGCTCGGCTCAACGCCTTTTGCCAGCACAGTGTCATCTTTTGCGTTGTATGGCGTCATAGAGCCAATGGTTAACAACGCCGCGCCGCCGACGGTAGAGATCGGGAATGCCTGCTGCACAGAATTGTTGCCCAGGGTTTTTTCGCCGACCAGAATCACTTTATCCAGATTGTAGGCGTGCAGGTCATACGCAAACAGCTCAGCGATTCCGCTGGTCTGCTTATCGATCAGCACGGCTACACGACCGGTAATAAAAGAAATCATAGAATCCGGATCCGACGGATAGGTCTGCGAATTCTTAACCTCATTCTTATAATTAATTTTAACCATGTTGTTGTTTTCGACTTCGCCGCCGGCGCTCACCATCAAATCAATTGCGGGCAAAACGTTTTCGAGCGTGCCTTCTTTACAGCCGCGCACGTCAATCACAAACGAAACCGCGCCCTGACTGCTCAGGTCTTCGATGGCCTTTTTCAGCTCGCTTGCTGTATTCTGTTGAAAATGGAAAATTTTAATATAGCCGACCTCTTGTATCGGTGTTTCGCCGGGCTCGGTATAAGAGTCCATCATTTGATTTGAAATGGAGGACAGCGCGTTGCCAAGCATGACATTAACAGGCTGCGTTTTTCCGTTGCGTTTGTAGGTGAGGGTGATTGTGATAGACGCTGTTTCTGCGGAATCCGCAATCGCTTTGTTAAATTCGTCCAGCGCTGCCAGGGATTGGTCCTGCGGAATTTCGATGCGGTTAAACAGTACGGTTCCGCCTGCCTCTGCCTTGGTAATTTGGTCGCCGATCTGTAAATCGCTTACTGCCGCGGTTGAGCCTTGTTTAATTTGGTTGATTACCAAGCCTTT
Organism: Oscillospiraceae bacterium; assembly: GCA_031547365.1. Classification (GTDB taxonomy): domain Bacteria; phylum Bacillota; class Clostridia; order Oscillospirales; family Acutalibacteraceae; genus WRMQ01. Next base: position 1,402 of record JAVBSB010000107.1, read on the forward strand.
TACATTCGGATCATATTGCATGGACAGACCCAATTCCGACGCCTTGCCCTGTTGGCGGTCCATATAAGTCTGGTATTCCTTCGAGTCAAGGTATTTGCTTTGGGAATCGCCAAGACCTGCGATGTAGCCCCGTACCATTTCGGTATCGACTTTATCGTCATAAATTCTATACAAAAAATTATCCGTTACCTGCAAGCGGACCTCGTTGAGCGCCCTGAATCGTTCAATCAACGCGGGAAGATTCGGAACCAGCTTATTCTGCTGCCTTTGCGCATACAGCATGGTCAGCGGAATGGATGCCGCAACCATCAGCAGCGCCATAGCCAGCGCCGCTCCCATGGAAATCTTTCGGTTCATTTTTGTACCCCCTTCGGGCTGATTCGGGCAGAAAACCGCGTTTTGCTGCCCGGAGTTAATCGACCGAACTGTATTATACCACCTTTTCATGCTTTTTGCAAGCCCCGCCAAAAACTAAAAAATCAATTTGCACTTTCCCGTAATTTGTGTTATAATAAAAAAGGATATGCTATAAGAAAGGGGATGCGCATGGCTATCATTGCGCCGTCCGTTCTGTCGGGCGATTTTGCGCACCTTGCCGACGAGGCGCGGCGGATGGAATCCGCGCAGGCGGATTGGCTGCACCTGGACGTAATGGACGGGCATTTTGTTGCGAACCTTACCTTCGGCGCGCCGGTGATTGCCGCGCTGCGCCCCTATACCGGGCTTTTTTTCGATGTGCATCTTATGATTTCGCAGCCGGAACGCTATCTTGATGATTTCATCCAGGCGGGCGCAGATATGCTTACGATGCACATTGAAGCGGCAAAGCAGGAAACCCTCTCAGAGACGCTGCAAAAAATTCATGCCGCAGGTAAGCTTGCAGCCCTCAGCGTCAAGCCCGGCACAGCAATTGAGTCCGTTTATCCATGGCTTGATCAGCTCAACATGGTTTTGATTATGACCGTCGAGCCCGGCTTTGGAGGTCAGGCTTTTATGACGGACATGCTGTGGAAAATCAGCTCCCTGCGCAAGGAAATCAATCGCAGAGGAAGGGATGTCATAATTCAGGTTGACGGCGGCATCTCCGTAAAAACCATTGCCGCGGCGGCGGGCGCGGGTGCCGATTGCTTTGTTGCGGGCAGCGCCGTGTTCGGCGCGCAGGACCCTGCCGCCGCGATTCTGTCGTTGCGTGAGAATGCCGCGATCTGAAGCTGATTTTTATGCTTTTGTATAGACGCTGCCGGGATTAAAGGCGGTTATACGGCAGGGAGCGAGCGCCGGGCAAGCTGGGCTGAGAGAAATAAAGCCCTGCGGCAGGCGGACCGGCTTCCAATGCTCGAGAGTGTGCTGGGCCGCAAAAATATCGTCGCCGCTA
>JAVBSB010000090.1:0-8785 GCA_031547365.1 Oscillospiraceae bacterium
TAGCGCTTGGCGGTGTTATGGAAATCCGGAATGGTCTCGTGCAGCTGCTCAATCGGGAACCCGTCCAACATGCCCTGAAAAGCGCCGAATGCCTTTGCCGCGCGGTACGCCTCCTGCACATTGCCGGCAGCCTGCAGCGAATAAGAATTTTCAATGTAGTTATAGCAGCGCCAGTACGAACCTTCGGTATCCACAAAAAAACTCTGACCCGCATGGGTGGGGAATACGGTTAAATAATCTTGTTTTGCCGATGTGCCTGCGTTGCTGCGCTCTTTAATAAACCGGGTGACACGCACAACGTTTTCCATCAATTCCTCCGGTTGCTTAAATACAAAGGTATTGATTTTTTGCAGGATAAAGCGCTTGACCTCGTCGCCCCGCGCCTCCAGCAAAAAAGTGCTGTTGATGTGTCCTTCCGTCAGCTCCAACGGCTTTGAAATCACCGAATAGCCGGTTCCGATTGCGAATTGCCGCAGCAATTCACGTAAAACTTCCGGTTCGATAGAGTGTCACCCCTCTGTTCGTATAAAATTCTTTGCGGGAATGGTCATGTTATCCAGTACTCTTGTGGTGTCGCTATAATTGACATAAATCATTGTTTCGTTGCTGTAGCGCGTAATACAGATGCCGGTCATTGCGTCTATTCGATATTCAACAATACGCACCTTACGCAGGTCAGCCAACGCGCTGTTTAACTTGGAATAAGCGTTTGCCGCATTGGTCAGCGTATTTTCGGACTCAAACGAAAGCGTAGGGTCGTCCACTGCGGACTGCCAAACATAAGATGGACATGCGCCGAAGGAAATTGCGCGCAGCAGCGCATTCGGGTCATCTTTCGAAAGATTCAGCGGCTTGCCTGAATAATCCGCGCTGCCGTGCAGCAGCATTTGCATTAGCGGCACCGCGATATAACGGCTTTCAGCCATTCTCATCTGCGGTTCGGAGGGCAAATTGACAATCACGTCTGCATAGCGCGCGGCATAAATATTGCTTCCGTTCAGCATTATTTTCCATTTTGCCGAAAGCGCGGGTAAAAGCGTATCCAGCTTGTCGATGGCCTGCATGCGCGACATACCCTTACCCGAATAATCGGAATACAGCGTAGTGCCGACATCGGCAAGAGATATTCCTGCGGCGTTGAACTCGCCCAAGCGGGTCAGCAGCGCGTGCGTGGCCTTATTCAGGCTGCTTAAGCTGCGCAATTTAACGGTTTTGTCGGTTTCTAATACAGTATTCGGGTGCGTTGCTGTTGTTACCTTACCGCTAATTGACTTCGCGGTTTGGGTCGACGCAGGATAGAGCTGTGTATCCAGATACAGAAGCACACCTTTGGTTTCGCAATAACTCTGTAGTTCGGCCAGGCGGGTTTTACCGCCCAAGCGAGCCAGCGGCGCAACGCGCTCCGGCGAGGACTGCAGCCAGCCGTTGCGAAGCGCGCCAAGGTAGCGCACATTAATGTTGTTGATGCTGCTGTTTTTCAGCCGCATGATGATGTCCTGCGCCTGCGCAAAAGTGGTGAGCTTGCGGTTTGCGCCTTTTGCGCCCGGTCCGGTACCCAGCAAAGTGAGGTTCAGCGGCAGCAGGCTGTCGTTGTTCTGTACGGTTTTTGTAGAGGATAAAACGCCTGTATTGATAAGCAACTCACGGCAGGCAACAGCCATGGTGCTAAAAACAGCGTTATCTTTGTTGAAAAATCGATATACGATGCTCATCGCATTGCTCTTGTTAAGTCCCGCAGGGTCGCCTTCAAAATAGCCGTTCGGCGCGCGGTAGGCAGCGGCGCCGGCTTTATCTAAACCAACCGCTGTTACTTTGAACCGAACGCCCGCGGCGCTTTGTTTAATTTCGCCGGGAATATTTTGCTTTGCGATGATTTCGCACTGCGCCGCCCCCTGTTCAACAAGAGCGATGAAGCCGGCGCTTTGTCCGCGCACCCCAAAGCTCGCTATAGCGGCGCGCAAAGGGGTATCATCGGTACGCCCGGGGTTTGAAGGGTCTTCGCCATATACGGCAAAACGCAGGTCCTTGTCTGCCGCGGACGACTTGTTTGCGGGATACAGCAGCGCGCCGCAGCCGTCCGGAAGTAAAATAAAATCATTGGGTCCGGGGCTGCGCAAGGCTCCGAAACGCTCCATCAAGCCGATCTCCGCAATAAAAGCCTTCGGGTTTTTGCTGAGGTTTTGCCAGTCGGCATGTACCCAGAAGTTTCCGTCAAGCAGGGTGTAACGCACCCGCAGCTTAAATGCCACATCGTCCTGCTTCAGTTTTTTTGCGTCACCGGCGGCGCGCGCCGCGGTTGCCGCGTCGGGGGTCAGGGTGTAGGCAATTTCTACCCCCTCGCCTGTTTTATCCTTGATGTTTTTCGTTACAACCGCATTGCCGTAGGCAACGGCATGGTCCTGGCTGTTGAGCGTGATTTTGCTGCCATTGACATAGATATCAGCCTCTACGGCGCAAGCGCCCTGGTTGGACTGTACGGTTGCGGGCGTACGGGGCAGGGTGGACCATTCAGCGTCACTGTGGCTGCGAATGCTCACGGTTTTACTCGCGTCGTCAAGAAAAAGCTCCAGCCAGCCGGAGCTTGCTACGGGCGTTTTTAAAGTTGCCACCGAAGCCGCAACGTGCGGTCCCTTGCCCGGCGCATCCGCTTTTATAGTTTCATTATCAGGGCGCAGAGCAACGCCGCCGCCTGACCCGCAGCCTCCCGCGAAGAAGGTAAATGCGAGCGCAAGGGCGATGGGCGCTGTTAATTTGCTGTGTTTATTTTTAAGCTTCATTGCGTATGCTCCAATCTCAGGTTACCGCTTTATGCTGTTTCATTCAAGAGAAAGCTGTAAATGGGCGGTCGGTTGCAGCGCTTTCATAAGCGCCGAGGACGATCGCCAACGCGCCCATGCCCGCCTTAATGTCGGAAAGCGGGGGGCGTTTTTCTGCTATGGCACTAAGCACGTCAGCATACAGCATGCTGTGTCCGTGCCCGTATACACTTTTCGGGTTAACGGAATACTGCTGGCGCATATCTTCTTCTTCGCCTTCGGTCGCGTCGTCAAAGCGCCATATTTCGACCACCTGCCCCGAATTTCCGCCCAGGCGTACGCAGCCCTTTTTGCCATTGATTTCGATGACCTCCTGCTGTGCGCGGGGATACCACGCGGTCGTACATTCCAGGCTGACCAGCGCAGAGGGGTATTGTATTGCGGCGATGCCAAGGTCTTCACACTCAATTTCATGCGCTGCGCGTGTTGTAAAAGCCGTAATGCGTTCGGGCTTGCTGCCGAGCATCCAGTTAATCAGGTCGATGCCGTGTATGCTCTGATTCATCATTGCGCCGCCGTCGAGCGCCTTTGTGCCGCGCCATGCGGCAGAGCTGTAATAGTCTGCCCCGCGGTACCAGCGCAGCTGCAGTGTTGCGTTATATATTTTACCAAACCGTCCGGCGTCAACTGCTTTGCGCAGCGCCTGAACAGCGGGGTTAAATCGGTTTTGCAGATTGTTGCAGACAGTCAGTCCGGTGCGTTTTGCTGCCTGCTCAATTGCGCGCGCGTCGTCCATGTTCATGGCGATGGGCTTTTCGACGATTACGTGCGCGCCCGCCTCCAGGCAAGCAAGCGTCATTTGCGCATGCAGACCGCTTGGGGTTGCAATTGCGCACAGCTCCGGCGCCGCACAGCGCAGCATCGTCTTATAATCCTCATAAAAAGGAATATCATCTAACTGAAACGAGCGCAGATTCTCCCTAAAGTTTTCTTTGTTGATATCACACAGACCGACGATTTCCAGATTATTTTGCTTTGCTGCGCGGATATGCTCAGGCGAAACCCGCCCGCAGCCAATTAAGCAATAGCGCATCGATGTGATCACCTTTCTAACATATCATCCGTGATGCCTTGATCCCAGAAAACCAGTAACGTGCCGTGCTCCAGCGTGACTGCGCCTGCGCCGTCGAGCGCGTTGCTGATGCCAATCGGGTTATCGTCGCGCAGCGCGGCGCTGTCGAGCGCATATTCCATCCCGCGGATGGTGACGCCCTGCGCATGACCGCCGCAGGCAAAAACAGAGACTGTGCCCTTGCCTTTTAATTGTAATACACCGTGGTCGGTCAGGGCGGTTGCCGTCATGCCGCCACAAAGCAGATATGCGCGGCGACCCAGCCTTACCGTCTTCACCAGCAATTGCAAATTGCCCAGGGAATGATCGGCTCTGCCACCCCACGCACCCGTTAGTATTATATGTTGATATCCGCGCGCGAGTCCTTCGCAAAGCGCCAGGGATACATCGGTGTCATCTTTTGCGGGGGAAAAGCGTTTGACCTCCACCCCCTGCGGCGCGGATTTTGCGGAATCCATATCGCCGACAATCAGATTCGGCGCAAGCCCCCAGCTTGCGAGATGGTCTAAACCGCCGTCTGCGGCTATGATAAAATCCCCGGCTTGCGGGGCAATTCGCTCGGCATCAGGCGCTGCGCCAACAATATAACAACGCTGCATAGCTGCAATCAAAACGCTCCTAATTATTTGTATTAGCTTACCACAAACCAGCCAAATTGTCAAGCGGAAAAGAATTGTGCAAAATTTTAGAATAACCTCTTGCAAATATAATTGTTATTTGCTATACTAATAATTAAATAGGGGGTGGGTTGCTATGAGAACACGACAGCAAGCCCTGGGCGACCGCAATATCGTGGGCGCCAGGGTGGAACAACGGCGGCAAGAACTACATATGAAGCAAAAAGATCTGCTGACAAAGCTACAGATTAACGGTGTGGACTTGAATGCCTCCGGGCTTTCAAAGCTCGAAGGGCAATACCGTTACGTAACGGATGTAGAGCTAAAGTTTTTGGCCTTGGCGCTGGAAGTGCGAGTGGATTGGCTGCTTGGATTAGAATAGGCATGAGGTGAAAAACAAGAGGTAATAGCGGGGAAAACAAATAATCCCCTGCTCTTTGCCTCTTGCTTTCTTATCGTTTTTAACTGCGGTTACACGCTAAAGCGGGACAGAGTGCCGCTATAAACCGGCGCTCTTTCGCACCCATAAATTGTCAGATTAAGAGGCGCGTAACGGGCGCGAACGAAAATATACTGCCTGCATATACTGGAACGGAAGGCAGGTTGTCTGCTTTTCCCTAATGCGCTCCTGAAATTGGCACGAATTTTGCAATGTAAAGCCATAAAAAAGAAATTTGAAAAAATTCCCAATCAGAGCTGCATTTTTTATGATTTTCGCATTGAAATAGGAGATAATACGATGTATAATGAAAACACCCATTCTAGGGGGTGTACGTAACGCATGGAAGCCTATCTGGATAACAGTGCAACCACACCCTTGTGCGCAGAGGCCATTGAGGCCATGCAAGGCGCGCTGGCGCATCTCTGGGGAAATCCCTCCTCCATGCATCGCGTCGGACTTGAGGCTGAACAATTGCTGAACCGGTGCAGAGCGGACGTAGCCGCAAGCCTGCGTTGCAGCCCCGGCGAGATTATCTTTACCAGCGGGGGGACCGAAAGCAACAACCTTGCGCTGTTCGGCGCCGCAACGGCACAAAGACGCCGCGGTCGCCGTATCGTCACCTCGTCCGTTGAGCACTCCAGCATAGCCGAAAGCGCCGCGGAACTGCAAAGCCGTGGATTTGACGTGGTTTACCTGGATGTAGACGCGCAGGGCAGGGTTTCGGAAAAGGAGCTGCAGCGTCTGCTTACAAGGGATACGATCCTTGTAAGCCTGATGGCCGTCAATAACGAGGTCGGTACAGTGCAGCCAATTGACGCGGTACGCCGCATTCTGCGCTATGTCAACGCCCCCGCGCTCATTCACTGCGACGCCGTGCAGGCCTACGGAAAGCTGCCGGTGAATCCCCAGCGGCTCGGCGTAGACTTATTGACCGTCAGCTCGCATAAAATTCACGGACCGAAAGGCGCAGGCGCGCTGTATGTCCGCCGCGGCGCGAGAATCAATCCGATTTTGTTCGGCGGCTCACAGGAGCAAAAGCTGCGTCCCGGTACTGAAGCGGTGCCTGCCATCGCAGGTTTTGCCGCTGCCGCCCGCGCGATCCCCGATCTGCAGCAGAGCCTGCAATATGTTACAGCACTGCGCGACCAGATGATTCAAAGATTGCGTAGTATAGACGGCGTAAAGCTCAACTCGCCGTCCGACGCGTTGCCCTACCTGACCAACATCTCCCTGCCCGGCTTACAGTCGGAAACGGTACTCAACTTTCTTTCGGAGCGCGGCGCCTATGTTTCTTCCGGCTCTGCCTGCGCAAGGGGAAAAAAGAGCCGTGTGCTGCGTGCTATGGGGTTAAGCGACATTGATATCGCCGGCGCGCTGCGCATCAGCCTTTCCCGCTATACAACGTGGGAGGAGATAGAGGTTTTTCTGTTGGCGCTCAACGAAGCGAACATGACGTTGCTGCGAAAATAAATTATGATAAGAACCCGAGGTGCACATGAACGAAGTTCTGCTGATCAAAATGGGCGAGCTGGCGCTGAAAGGCTTAAACCGCCGTACATTTGAAGAACAGGCAGTTAAAAATTTGCGGCGGGCGCTTTCGCCCGCGCTGGGCAGCTGGCAGTTCAGCCTGAGCCAATCCACCCTCCAGGCGATTCCGCTGCAAAGTGACATCGACATGAATGAAGCAGCCGCACGTACTTCGCGCGTGTTCGGGATTTCGGGCTACAGCCGCGCGCTGCGTGTGCCGAAGAGCATGGATGAAATTCTGGCGCAGGCACCTGATTATTTTAGGGATACCCTTATGCAGGCGCGCACGTTTAAGTGCGAAGCCAAGCGTTCCGATAAAACCTTTCCGCTTAAATCCCCGCAAATATGCGAAACCCTGGGCGAAGCCCTCTTAACCGCTTTTCCGCACCTGGAGGTTGACGTGCGTCAGCCGGAGGTGACGATATTTACCGAAGTCCGCGATCAATATGCATTTCTTCATGCGGACCAGCAAAAAGGCGCAGGCGGCCTGCCTGTTGGTACGGCAGGCGATGCCGCGGTCCTGATCTCCGGCGGAATTGACAGCCCCGTTGCCGCCTGGTATATGGCAAGGCGCGGGCTGCGGCTGACCGCCATACATTTCGCCTCGCCGCCCTATACGAGTCCGCGCGCAGAGGAAAAGGTGCGTACGCTGGTATCGCAGGTTGCGGGCTATGCGGGGAAGATACGGTTGTTCGTTGTACCCTTTACACAGGCGCAGGAAGAAATCCGGACAAAATGCCCCGAGGATTTGTTTACGCTGATAATGCGCCGCGTGATGATGCGCTGCGCGGAACAGATTGCGCTGCGCGAAAACTGTGCCGCACTCATTACGGGCGAAAGCCTGGGGCAGGTGGCAAGCCAGACGCTGCAGGCGTTGGCTTGTACCGACAGCGTTGTGGACATGCCGGTATTTCGTCCGCTCATCGGCGCGGACAAAGAAGACGTCATCGCCCGCGCCCGCGAAATCGGGACGTTTGAGACCTCAATCTTGCCGTATGAGGACTGTTGTACCGTCTTTACCCCGCGCCATCCCCGCACGAAACCCAAGCCCGCTATGCTGGAACAGGCGGAGTCTGCGCTTGATTTGGACATGCTAGTGAAGCGGGCGGTGGACGAAGCTGTTCTGTACCCGATCGATGGGTAGCAATTAAAAATAAGGCGAGAGGAGAAGCCCGGTGAAGCTTTGTGAAATTATAAACGTCGGTACGGAATTGCTGCTGGGTGAAATCCTGAACAGCAACGCGCAGGTGCTCTGTTATAAGCTGGCTGAAGTCGGCATTTCCGTACAGCGCATACAGACGGTAGGGGATAACCCGGGCAGGCTGAGAGAAGACTTTTTGCAGGCGCTGCGCCGCAGTGATATAGTGATTCTGACCGGCGGATTGGGTCCGACAAAGGATGATCTGACCAAAGAGGTAGTCAGCGAAGCGCTGGGTCTGCCGCTGAAAGCGGACGCGGCGCAGATGCAAAAGATTGAAGCCTTTTTTAAGGGCAGAGGCTACCCGCTGGCGGAAAGCAACCGCAAACAGGCGTTTGTGCCGCAGGGTTGCACGGTTCTATATAATGAAAACGGCACCGCGCCCGGCTGCCTGGTCCGTACAGAAGGCAAGGCTGTCGTCCTGCTGCCCGGACCTCCGCGCGAGATGATTCCCATGCTTGAGCAAAGCCTGCTCCCGCAGCTGGCTGAATATAGCGACGGCGTAATTGTATCCCACTACGTACGGACGGTTCGTCTGGGCGAAAGCCGAATGGCAGAGCTGACGGCTGACTTAATGGATATGGATAATCCGACCGTAGCGCCTTATGCGAAAGAGGGAGAAAGCTACCTGCGGGTGAGTGCGCGCGGCGCAACGCGGGAGCTTGCAGAAGCCTTGTGCAAGCCGATCATAAATAAAATACAGGAAATATTAGGAGCTTACGTATATTCCGTCGACAAAGAGTTAAACAAGACTGTGCTGGATCTGCTTACGGAACAAAAAAAGACAATCGCGGTTGCTGAAAGCTGCACAGGCGGCTGCATTGCGGCGCAGCTGACGGAGCTCCCGGGGGCATCTAAGGTGTTCACGCACGGCTTTGTTACGTACGCAAACGAAGCAAAGACTTCGCTGCTGGGCGTAAAGCGGGCGACCTTACAAAAATATGGCGCGGTAAGCGCCGAGACGGCAGCCGAAATGGCACAGGGCGCCCGTGAACAATCGGGCGCGGATATCGCGGTTGCAGTTACGGGGATTGCAGGTCCGCAGGTAGAAGGAAGCGAAAAACCGGTCGGGCTGATTTATCTCTGCGCAACCGATGGACAGCGTATGCTGCA
>JAVBSB010000081.1:0-3448 GCA_031547365.1 Oscillospiraceae bacterium
CGCTTGCGATTGTGTTGTGACCGAGCATCGACTCCGTATGCGAAGCATACTTCAATATCCAACCGTCGCGGCTGCCATCGCGCGGCACAAAGCGCAGCCGCGTTAAGTCTTTACAAAACACATGCGGCAGGCGGCTGTCGCGCTGGATGGGCGGCGTCTCCTTTTTGCCGTAGAAAATGTCCCCGTCCCGGCGGTTCTCATACGCGTACTTGACCGCCTGTATAATACCGTTGTGCACGATCTCCATATACGCCTTATTGCGCCCCGACCACGGCACAGGTCCCCACATGCCGATTGTATCAATCCCCGCGTGGTTGTGCGTGCTTAAAATATGAATTGCGCGCACGCCTTTATCTTTTTTAAAATCAGCAAGCTTCGCTTTGACCTCGTTCACGTCGCCGCTCGACAAGCCCACGCTGTCTACCGACACCAATATAATACCGCCGCGGTCTGAGTTATCGTCGATATAAACCGCGCTGGTGGTCATGGGGTCCAGCGCGCCTTCCGCCGGGTTCCATGCGTTGTAGCCCGCAATGTAATATTTCGAGGTGCGCAGCCACTTATTCCTAAGCTTAATCGGAATGCGGCGACCGACCGGTATTTTTTCCGGCATGATATCACATTTTGCAAAGCCCACAGTGAAATGGTCGCTCCTTGGCGCATCGATTTTATCAAACACACCCTTGGGCAGCGTGGGTACTTCGCCCTGCCTGCGCAACGCCTTTCTCCCTTTATATACCATACGCTTGCGTAGAGCCATTGATATATTGATCATAAAAAGCCTCCCTAAAAATAGTAATAACTCTGTATATAACCTATTTTACTCTTGCCGCGGTGGATTGTCAAGCACGATGATACATTCAGTTTATCCTTGACAATATGTCAGCGCGACAGTATAATTCAAATTGGTACTTAATATGCATATATAACCTAAAAAGGGGTGGGCGTCATCTGGCTTAAAAAGCTAATACTAAAATTCATCCCCGAACCAACGTGGGAGAATTTAAAGTCCGGGTTTCGGCACCCTGTCATTTGGGTAAAGGGCGAAGGCATACCGAAGGATCATATTACCCCCTGGGAGCTGCTGCTGCACGCGTTGTCGTCGGCGTTCGGCGGCATGTCAGGCGGCTTTACCGGCAGGCAGGACTTTCTTTTTAAAGAATACTACCGTATTAAGCCGAACTATCTTACGGTTGCGGGTTTCGCTTCCTCTATATGGGACGCTGTGAACGACCCGCTACTCGGTGCCTGGATGGATCGAAGGCGATATGGAATTCACGCGCTGAAGACGATTATGCGCATCTCCGCTTTTACCGGGAATATTTTAAACGTTGTTAAAATGGTGGACGGCGGCTTAAGCGCCTGGCAGCACGTCGCGCTGCTGATTTTTTGCAATATAACGCAGGACCTGATCGGTACACTGGACGGCGTAGCGGGTCAAAAAATACGCTCGGGCATCAGTCCGCTGACACAGCAGCGCTCGCGCGTAAAGGTCTGGAGCAACATGGGCGCACAGGCGACCTGGGTCATCGGAAACCTGCCAACCCTTTTTATGGGCTTTCGCGATGTCTTTCACTGGTCGGATTATCAAATCATTGTCATCGGCGCGCTGGTATTCTTGCCGTTCGGCATCATGTCGTCCATCCTGCCCACCTTTGTGCGGCAGCGCGTTGATTACACCAGGCAAACGGCCGACGACAAGCAGGACGCCGATAGCCCGCCGCCGGAGGAAAAACTCTCGTTCGTCAAATCATTTGAGGTCATTAAGCAAAATCGGTATTTTTTATTTAACTCCATCGCAAACCTTATTACAGTGTTTTCGCCGAATGTCGGCGACGAGTTGCTGGTCTATCGATACCTTGTGCCAAAATTCAAAGTGCTCGGCAGAGAGATGACAGGCGAGGGGGTTCTGCTGATTAAACAGATGATATCCGGTATTCCGGCATCTATCATGCAGCCCTTCAATCGGCAGCTCATCAATAAAATAGGCGGTCCGCTGCGCGCGCAGCAATTAAAATCCATTATAGACGCTGCGGCAAAGCTGCTGCAATTTTTCGTGGGATACAAAAGCATCCCGCAGCTTGCGGTGATGATACTCGCCGAAGCCGCCATCAATGCCGCCTCGGAATGGGATAAAGTCGCAGGCGACATGCTAAACTATGAGTTTTACGACTACGTTGAACTAAAAACAGGACAGCGCAGCGAGGGCATTACATACGCAATCGACGGCTTGTTTAAGAAAATTATTACAAACAACATCGGTCTTGCCACCGGCAACGCTTTTTTAACGTGGACGGGGTATTCCGGCGGGTATGCCGAAAGGGGCATAAAACCGCCTGCCCTCTATATGAAATGGATGTGGCCGATGTATACGCTGGTTCCGGTCATAGATAACAGCATCTATATCATCTGCCGCAGCTTTGTAAAATGGAAGCCCGAGGACCGTGAGCGCACTGAAGCAGAGCTTGCGCAGCGCCGTGCCCTGCTGCTTGAAGCAATCCTTGACGAAAGCAAAGCGGATGAATAGAATATGAAGTGGAAATGTTGTCAGATAACATAAGCGTCTTATAAAAACACGACCCCTGCCACAGGATTTTCGTCCTATAGCAGGGGTTTGTTTCGATTGCTTCAGCGTTTAAGCTGCTGCGGAGCCGATTACGGGCGTTTCACGTTGTAGTCAAAGCTCTGCTTAAAGGGTTGTGGAATTTCGTTGCGGCTGCCGGAAATCACGGCATGGTAGCTGATGTCGCAGGCTGTGATTTTCCCGCTTGCCGCGTCCGCGCGCACCATGATTTTTGCGTTGGTGTAACTCATCGTAGCGCCCTTTAGCGTATAGCCCAAGCGCGCAACCTGAACCTTAATCGACGCGAAAGACTTATCAGTCATGCTTCCGATGCCGGTTGCAACCGATTTGTTTTTGCTTTTTGCGTTGAGTGTATCCAACTGGTCCTTCAGCTTCAGCGTAACCACAACGGTCTTGCCTTTGTGATAATATTCCGCTTTCGCACTGCTTATGTCGGATGTTTTCAAGTTTTTCGGCGCACCGGGCAGCCCCTTAATTACTTTACTGGCAGGATCAAGATACCACATTGCCGCCTGTGTCCACGCGTTGGCATAGCGCGCTAAAAATGAGTTGTTGCCATCCACCATATCCCCGGGTTTTGTTTTCTCGCGGAATTCCGTGGCTTGGTTTTGTGTGGCCAGTTTTTGATAGAGCGCCAGCACCTTTGCCGTATCCGTAACGGTCTGCGTTGGTTTGTCCCAGGCATAAATGGCGTGCGGAAGCCCGGCAAAAAAGCCACTGAACATCAGGCTGAACGCAGCAAATAACGCAACTATTCTTTGCATATAAACGCCTCCTAAATTTTATTTAAGCTCTCAGGCTGCCTTGGCTTAGATCAGCAGCAACGGCCACCAGATTGGCATCAGGGCACCGATTACCGGGAAT
>JAVBSB010000184.1:0-7081 GCA_031547365.1 Oscillospiraceae bacterium
CCGCCTGCGCCGCTTGATTTTGCTGTATTATTTTGACCACCTGCTGTGCCTGCGGTTTTTCCGTAGAACTTCGCAAAATCGCCGCACACACCGCTGCAATACATAAACAAAACAGTATAGCAAGCAAGCCTTTTATCATTCCATTAAAATTTTTTACTAATTGAATCATATCATACCTCACAAAATGAAACTGTCTGCATATTATCATACGCAATCAAACGTTTTGCGTTACGATAATTATCAGCAACCAACCGTTTCATTATGTGAGTATTATTCTTCAATATACATTGCTTTAAGCCGTCACGCAGCCGCAAAAAAAGCGGCGCAAGCCCAAAACAGCATAGCGATATCAGCTTTTGCAGCCAGCTCAAAGGGAGCATGCATGCTAAGAATCGGTACGCCCAGATCCACTACGTCAATATTAAGTTTTGCCAGCAGAAACGCTACCGTACCGCCGCCGCCCTCGTCCACCTTGCCCAGCTCACCCGCCTGCCACATCACATTGGCGCCGTCCAATATGCGCCGCATCCATGCCATATATTCCGCACCGGCATCGCTGCTGCCGGACTTTCCGTGGCTGCCTGTATATTTTGTGAGCACCACGCCCTGGTTCATATACGCCGCGTTGAGCGGATCCATCACGCCCGCCCAGGTGGGATCCATGCCTGCGTTCACGTCGGCGGAAATACAGCGCGACGCACGCAGAACTCTACGCGGATTCGCACCATATGAAGCAGCGAGGTCTAGCACAAAGTCATAGAGAAAGTTTGTGTTTAGCCCTGTATTGCCCACCGAACCGATTTCCTCTTTATCAGCCAGAACCACAACGACAGTGGTTTCCGGCGCTTTGCATTGAAAAATCGCCTCCATACAAGGGTACGCGCATACGCGGTCATCATGACCATACGCGCCAATCAGTCCGCGGTCAAAGCCGATGTCGCAGGCTTCAAATGCAGGTACAGCCTCAAGCTCCGCGCTGACCAGATCCTCCTCCTCAATACCGTAGGCATCTTTCAGCAGGCTAAGTATATGCAGCTTAAACCCTTCGGCTTTTCCGTCGAGCATCAGCGGTCTTGAGCCGATCACGATGTTCAGCTCTTCGCCTCTTATTCCGTCGTCAAGATTCCGCTTTGACTGCTCCTCATCCAGGTGCGGCAGCAAATCCGTCACACAGAAACGCGGCTCACCCGGCGCTTCACCGATCGTTACCTTTATGCTGGTACCGTCTTTTTTCACAATTACGCCGTGCAGCGCCAGTGGAATCGCCGACCATTGGTACTTCTTAATCCCGCCGTAGTAGTGCGTTTTTGCCAGCGCTAGGCCCTTGTCCTCATAAAGCGGCTGCGGTTTTAGGTCAAGCCGCGGAGAGTCGATGTGCGCGGCGGCGATACGCAGACCTTTTTCAAGGTTTTGTTTACCGATCACGGCAAAAATCGCGGCCTTTCCCCTATTGTTTGCATAGACCCTCGCGCCGGGGGCATAGGCTTTTCCTTCCTCAAATGCTGTAAACCCAATCGATTCCGCGCGCGCGATAAACCAGTCGGCGCATTCGCGCTCTGTTTTGCAGGCATTGATAAAGCCCTTGTAGCCCTCACAGAATGCGTCCGCTTGCCGCATTTCGTCGCTGTTCAGCACTTCGCAGGCGTGTTTTTGTCTCCGTTGCAGTCTCTCCCGCAAAAGCTCGGCCTGCGATTTTTCTTTGTCTGTTGTCATAATACTATACGCTCCGTTCATTCTTTTTCGCCAAGATTTTGGTATTTCTCGTATGCGTTCATCACTTTATCGACATAATGCCTCGTATCCTTAAATGGTATTTCGCGCAGCGTTTGCCCATCCTGAGAATAATGCGGGTCACGCAGCCAGCGATTGACTTGTCCGCGCCCCGCATGGTAAGCAGCCAGCGCGGTCTCAGTTTGGTCAAATTCATCCAGCAGATAGCGCAGGAGCAACGCGCCGTACCGCACCGAAACCTCCGGCTCAAACAACGAGTCAGGCGTGAGGTTTTCGCCTGTTTTTGTCTGCAGCCAATCGAAGGTCTCCGGCATAATCTGCATCAAACCGCGCGCCCCGTCAGACGACACCGCCTGCGGATTGAAGTGGCTTTCCGTATGAATCACCGCGTACAGCAACGCGGGCGCAAGCGCATACTCCGCCGCTGCCGACGTAACAAGCAGCGTATATTCGCGCGGATATAGCTGCCGGTCAATCTGCCGTTGAAAAAGCAGTATCAACAGCGCCGCCAGCAACGCCGCGCCTAAAATCATCAAAAACCTTTTTAACCGCATCCCGCAGTACCGCCTCATCTTTCGTCGTATCTATGACCGCAAATTTTATCCCTGCCGGCGGCTGGTATTCCATGTGTTGTTGTGCCTGCATGCGAATTTGCGCCTGTTCTTCCGTCAATCCGTCCCGCATGCGTATTCGCTGTAATCGCAGCTGCTCCGCTGCGGTGACAACAATAATACAATCGCACTTCACCGCCAATTCCGTATCCAAAAGGGCTGCCGCGTCAATGACAATCGCCTTCGCTTCCTGTAAAGCTTTCATACTTGTCATTTTTGTCATCATCAGCTTTGTAATGGCAGGGTGCATGATGGAATTCAGCGCCTGCCTGGATTTCTCGTTTTTGAATGCCCGCTGCGCCAATAATTTTCTGTCAAGCTCTCCGCCTTTACACACTATATCTTCCCCAAAATTTACGGTCAATTCCTTTAGAACAGACGAACCGGGCAGAACCACCTCCCGCGCGAGCCTGTCTCCGTCAAGCACCGCGCAGCCCAGCCCTTTCAGCATTGCCGCAACGGTTGATTTCCCCGCGCCTGTAGGTCCTACCAAGCCGATTATCGGCACAGCAACACCCTCAACCATTGACCCACACTCCTTTACTCATTTGCTTCTTAAGCGAAACCCCGCGGCACGCAGCAAGCGGTTATAAACCGCCAGCCCGATTCCCTCAGAAGAAGGACAGCGCACCAGCACTTTGCGCAGCCCCAGCGCGTCCACTTCACGCAGCGCCGCAAAGAGCCTCTGTGCCTGTTTTACAGGGTCAGCTCGCGGTCCATAGGTCACGCAGGTCCACCTGCCAAGCGCCGCAACGTCCTCGTCAAAGCACAATAATCCGTCGGGCTGTTCGCGTGCAGCCAATGCAATAAATTCCGCTAAACTGCCCTGCACGAGCGTTAATTCCGCCTCAGGCGCATAATGCTTATACTTCATCCCGGGGGACGCTGCGGTTTCATTTTGTGCCAACGCATGCAGCACCGCAGGCGAAATATCGACCGCGCAACCAAGCGCTTCCTCTAATTCCGCGGGTGAAACCTGTCCCGGGCGCAGCAGGCATGGCGTGTCTCCTGTCAGATCAATGACCGTTGATTCAACACCGACCGGGCATGTGCCTGCATCCAAAACAGCGGCAATTCTACCGTCTAAATCGGCTAAAACATGTGCAGCCGAGGTTGGACTGGGTGAGCCGCTGCGGTTCGCGCTGGGGGCAGCAATCGGCACATCCGCCGCCCGCAAAAGCTTCTGTGCCGCAGGATGGGAAGGCATCCGTAAAGCTAAAGTGTTTAACCCCGCGCTCACAGCCGCAAGCACAAAATCAGCCCGCGGAAGTATGACAGTTAAGGGACCCGGCCAAAAAGCCGTTGCCAACCGCTGCGCTGTAAAGGTCCATTCCTTTACAAGCAACCGCGCCTGAGAAGCCTCTGCAACATGTACAATCAGAGGGTTATCCTGCGGTCTGCCTTTTGCCTCAAAAATCTTCGCAACCGCATTTTCATCAAGCGCATTCGCCGCCAAACCATACACCGTCTCGGTCGGCATCGCCACCAACTCCCCCGCGCGCAACAGTGCAGCGCAGCGCGCAATATCTTCAGGGGATTCGGCAGAAAGACGAAGGGTTGTCATAGACTCCTCCTCGCGCACACCAGCATTTCAATGTCCTCGATGCCCATGGGTAAATCCGTAAAAACGCCCTGATCACAGGAAAGCACCTCAACTGCTTCAAAGCCGCTCTGCGTCAATAACATCTTCATTTCGGAGGGCGTATACTGCCGCTGCTGTTCACGCAGCCGCGTACCGTTCATCTCAATATTCCAATCCAGCGTTCCGCTCAGGTAATCAAATTGCGGATTTTGATCTTTAGAAAACAGATAGCGCCGCAGCGCGTTGAGGCAAGTCAAAACAAAATAGGCGCCCGGGTACAGTAAATCATAAACACTCTCAAAAAACGCAAGATCTGCCTGTTCGCCGCCCAACACGCCGATGCCAGACTCGCAAAGACAGATTGCGCCATGGAATTTCGGCAGACGAAGATAACTCAGCTGCGCCAAGTCAGCCTGTACAAATTCGATGACAACACCCTCGTCTTCTGCGCGCTGTTTGGCGTATTGCAGCATCGTTTCCGAGATATCAATCCCGATCACTCGCAGGTATCGATGCGCAAACGCGATTGCATGGCGGCCTGTACCGCAGCCCAGGTCCAGCAGAGCGTCGCTCTCTTTTAAGCCCATTTTTTTCATGAGCCAGCATACCTGGTCTTCCGTAGCAGGCAAAAATTTTTGGTCGATACGCGCAAGGGACTCCAGCGCAAACGCTGGATTTTCCCAGGGACTGCTCGGCATTTTATACACCCTCCGTACTGGATTTTAGCTTCTCTGCCGTATCGGCAGTGATCAGGGCGTCAATAATTTCATCCAAGTCGCCGTTGAGTATCGCTTCAATTTTATATAAGGTAAGCTGAATACGGTGGTCACTCACGCGCCCCTGCGGATAATTATAGGTACGAATGCGCTCGCTTCTGTCGCCCGTCCCAACTTGTGACTTCCGTTCACCTGCGATTAAGTCACTTTGCTTCTTTTGTTCCGCCTCAAGGATGCGGCTTCGCAGCACTTTCATGGCCTTGTCCTTGTTCTTATGCTGGCTGCGCTCATCCTGGCACTCGACTATGGTTCCGGTAGGAATGTGTGTAATGCGGATTGCGGATTCTGTCTTGTTGATGTGCTGACCGCCCGCACCGCTTGCGCGGAAGGTATCAATCATTAGATCGGCAGGATTGATATCCACATCCACTTCCTCCGCTTCGGGGAGGACCGCAACGGTCACCGTTGATGTATGAATCCGACCCTGGCTCTCGGTTTCGGGTACGCGCTGTACGCGGTGCACGCCGCTTTCAAACTTAAACCGCGAGAACGCGCCATCGCCCTCAATGGAAAAACTGATCTCCTTGTAGCCTCCAAGCTCCGTCTCGTTTGCATAGATCGTCTCCGTTTTCCAGCCCCTGCTTTCGGCATACATCGCATACATACGGAACAATACTCCCGCAAACAGCGAAGCTTCTTCGCCGCCTGCGCCGCCGCGAATTTCTATAATAACGCTGCGTTCGTCGTTCGGGTCCCGCGGCAGCAACAATACTTTTAGGCTTGCCCAAGCTTCTTCCGCCTGCGCTTTTGACTGATTCAGCTCCTCCTGCGCCAATGCGCGCAGCTCCGGGTCGCTGTCCGCAAGAAGCTCTTTCGCCTCCTGCTCACTTTTTAAAGCGTCTTTATATTCCTGAAAGGTCTCAACCACAGGCTCCAGGCGCTTGCTTTCGCGCATCGCTTCGCGGAACTGCGCCATGTCGCCGAGCACCTCCGGCGAGCACAATTGCGCTTGCAACGCTTCGTAGCGCTCCTGAACTTGTTGTAATTTGTCGAGCATAATATCCTCCGCACTTTGTTGTGTCAAAGTAATTCTGTTGTGTATAAAAAAAGTATCAATAAATGTCTGAAAATATTACAATATTTTCTAAAAAACGCTTGACTGTATGTAATTGTTGTGATAATATATGGTTGGTGATTTGTTTCTGGGTGTTATTTAGCTCAGTTTCGTGGTTTATCATGTTGCACTATTAAATTATTACATTTTTACATCTCGTTTTGCAACATTTTGGTAGCAGAAGCGATTGCGGCGAAAC
The DNA here is from genome assembly GCA_031547365.1 of Oscillospiraceae bacterium. Classification (GTDB taxonomy): domain Bacteria; phylum Bacillota; class Clostridia; order Oscillospirales; family Acutalibacteraceae; genus WRMQ01. Next base: position 5,954 of record JAVBSB010000184.1, read on the forward strand.
AAATGAACCTTGTGGCACACACCCTAATTCCAACCGGCGCAACACTAATCATATCATATGACTGATAAAAAGTCAAAAGAAAAACAGAAACACAGTGCAAATTTTTTAAGCGCTTACAGCAAACATAAAAACGAATGAATAATACATTACCTACGGCCATAGACATAAGCAGGAGTAAAAAAGCCGTTTAGGGAAAGGAACGAAGTCTATGAACAACTTCCCGCCTGAGGGTCAACTGTTATCCACCCCGGAAAACCAGCGTTTACTATCTTCACAAGCCGGCATACGCGAGGCATATGCATCGGGCGCAGTATTAGAGGGACGCGTGTTGCTATGCGATAACGAGCATAACTTACACGTTGACCTGGGCGTAATGCAAGGGATTGTTCCGCGGATGGAAGGTGCGCTTGGCATCGCGGAGGGGGAAGTACGCGACATTGCTTTAATTTCACGTGTCAACAAGCCTGTTATGGTGCGCGTCACCGGGTTTGATGTCAAAGAAAATGGCGTACAGGTCGCGATGCTGAGCCGCGTTAGCGTACAGCGCGACTGTACGGATAACTACATAGCCGAGCTAAAGCCCGGCGATATTATTGATGCCCGTGTGAGCCACATGGAGAATTTCGGTGTGTTCGCTGATGTCGGCGCGGGCGTGAGTGCGCTGCTGCCCATCGACGCGATCTCCGTTTCGCGCATTCCGCACCCCAACGCGCGGTTCAGCGCCGGGCAAATGATACGCGCAATCGTAAAGGGTCGCGACGATCAAGGTCGTCTTCTTCTCTCGCACAAAGAGCTGCTCGGTACATGGGAAGAAAATGCGAGCATGTTCACCCCGGGCGAAACAGTACCCGGCATCGTACGCTCTGTTGAAAAATACGGCGTATTCGTTGAGCTTACGCCGAACCTTGCCGGGCTAGCGGAATTCAGCGAAGAAGTTGCCGACGGCTACCACGCCTCCGTCTATATCAAAAGTATTTTGCCCGAGCGCATGAAAATCAAGCTCATCATCGTTGACTCTTTCCCGGCGGATTATCCAGTCAAGCAGATGAAGTACTTCGTCGATGGCGATCACATCGACCGCTGGATCTATTCTCCCCCAGCTTGCGAACGAATCACCGAAAGTGTGTT
>JAVBSB010000136.1:0-4933 GCA_031547365.1 Oscillospiraceae bacterium
GTGGCTGTAATGCACGTCGCGCACTTCAAAGCCTGCGCGCTCGCGCGAAAGACCGCCCGGACCCAGCGCGGAAAGGCGGCGCTTGTGCGTCAATTCCGCAAGCGGATTGGTCTGATCCATGAACTGGCTCAGCGGGGAGCTGCCGAAAAATTCTTTAATTGCCATGGAGACCGGACGGATATTGATCAGCGTTGCGGGGGAGATTTTATCCACGTCGTCCTGCGCCTGTAGGGTCATTTTTTCGCGCACGAGCTTTTCCATGCGCGCCATACCGATGCGGAACTGGTTCTGCAGAAGTTCTCCGACGCAGCGGATGCGGCGGTTGCCCAAGTGGTCGATATCGTCGGCTTTGCCCACGCCGCAAGCAAGACAGTTGACATAATTGATAGAAGAAAAAATATCTTGCTTTGTAATATTCTTGGGAATCAGCTCATCTGCGCGTTTTTTAAGCTCCGCCAGCAAGGCGTCGTCGTCGAGTCCCTGCGCTAAAATATCAAAGAAAACATCTGCGCAGACTTTTTCGCCAAGCCCCAGTTCTTCCAGCTGTTTTTCGGAGAATTGCGGCAGGTGGTCCCAATGCCGTTCCTCCGTGCCGCCGTCTACGTCCCGCTGCCCTTTTATGTCGATCATTCCGTTGGAGATGACCGTCAGGGCGTGTCCCTCACTTAAGGCGACCACTGCGCGGGTAATACCTGCCTGCTCAATTTGATATGCCTTATCCGTAGTGATCAGCTCACCCGGCATGGCAAGCAGCTCGCCCGTACGCGGGTCCGCCACAGGCTCAGCCAGCCTGCAACCGGCCAAACGGGCGCCGATGGCAAGCTTTTTATTGTATTTATAACGACCCACCTTGCTGATGTCATAGCGGTGCGGGTCAAAAAACAGCTGCTCAATGTGCTGCTGCGCGGTTTCGAGCGTAACGGGCTCGCCGGGACGCAGCTTGCGGAAAACTTCCATACAAGCCTCTGCGGTATTTGCAATCTCATCTTTTTCAAGCGTCGCGGTCAGACGTATGTCTTCGCCGAAGAATTCGCGGATTTCCGCGTTGGTCTCTATGCCCAGCGCCCGAATGAGCGTGGTGACAAAGAGCTTGCGGTTTTTGTCAATGCGGCAATAGAACAGATCGTTGACGTCTGTTTCGTACTCAAGCCACGCGCCGCGGTTGGGGTTAATGGTGCCGCTATAGAGCTCCAGCCCCGTCTTATCGTAGCTGCGTCCAAAATAGACGCCGGGGGAACGTACCAGCTGCGAAACGATAACGCGTTCCGCGCCGTTGACCACGAAGGTTCCGCTGTCTGTCATGAGCGGAAAATCGCCCATGTAGATTTCGCTTTCTTTAACTACGCCGGTCTCGCGGTTGAGCAGACGCGCCTTAACGCGCATGGGCGCGGCATAGGTTGCGTCACGCTCTTTGCATTCACGCACAGTGTACTTCGGTTTATCGTCTAAACGGTAGTCGATAAAAGTGAGTACCCAGTTCTTGCTGTAATCCGTGATTTCCGCTGTGTCGCGGAAAACTTCCCGCAGTCCCACGTCAAGGAACCACTGAAAGGAGTCCTTTTGCACCTCGATTAAATTTGGCATATCCATGACTTCGCGGATTTTACCATAACTTAAACGGGTTTGATTGCCTCGCCGTACCGGTGTGACATTGCGCATGGGCCTCTCCTCCTCTGTTCGTTGATTTCCCCTGTTAGCGCCGGAATGTAAAAAACACACGTTGCAAAAACACGCAAAATTATGCTTGCATTTTTGTACACATTGTGCTAGAATAAGAGCAACCTCAACGCTGCGCTGAAACTGGAGGCAAAAACATACCAGTTTAACAGCACACGATTAGTTCATTTTACTCCTTGACACGCGTTTTGTCAAGGCTTTTTTTGACTTTTTAGCCCGAGTTTTTATATTTGTTACAAATCTTACGCATTCAGACATCATTTGATGTTTTTTGAACAAAAATACAGCAAAAGGAGAACACCATGTCCAAACCGATTCAACTCAAACGGAATCTCAACCGCTTTATCGAAATTTTTTTGGAGGGAAGCCCGGATATTCCGCAGGCGCTATACAGCACAAAGCAGCAAGCGCCTGACATGAGCGCCATTACACTGCCGCTGCCATCAAAAAAAAGTGAATACACCTGTTTTGCCGAAAGCCGAGACGGCATTGTCTGGTACGGCGCAACAACAGGGCTGACCCGCTATGACCCGAAGGCGGAGTACAAGCAGGATCAAGTGCAATACTTCAGCGCGCAGCGCAATCTGTGTGACAATAACGTAAAAGCGCTGTGGCTTGAAACCCAGACGGACGAAAAGGATTATGAAATCATTTGGGTACTGACGAACGAAGGCGTGGCGAAAATAACCATGCGCTGGCTGACAGCGGAAGAAAAGGCAGAGGTTTTGCTGGCAGAAACTCTGCGCGTGGTTGACCGGCGCGGCATGGTCTCGCAGCGCGAGCTTTCTACGCCCTACCGACCGGACACCGCTGTGCCTTATAATGAATGCGACAACGACGGCTGCTTTGGCTGCGGATTTGCCATGGCTGAGCTTATGCACTATGCAGTGCTGAAGAAGACCCTCGGCAAGAACCACCCGGACACCCTGCGCATTAAAGCCGTTGCTACGCGCATCTGTGAGGCGATGCTGCTGCTGCTTTACATTCCGGGCCGGGGCGACGGATTCCCGGCGCGTACCTATCTTGCGCCAACCGAGCCGATTCCGGGCGGCGGTCTGTTTTTCCGCAAACGCGGCGACGGCACAGCCGAAGTAGTTGCCACGCGTTCGACACTCACAAGCGGCAGGGCAGGGGAGATCGTCCCGTGCCCGAACCCCGTACCCGCGCGGCTGGCAAAGCTGTATGAGGACGAAGGCTATACCGAAAAGGGTCTGGTGTATAAGGGCGACACCAGCTCCGACGAAGTGACGCTGCACGTAGTGCATTTATATTATTTGCACTTAATTCTCGGCGAAGACGACCCCGAGCTTGATCAACTGGCAATCGAAGCGGGCAGGGCGCTGGTCGGGCATATCCTTGACCACGGCAATGAATTGATTGACGCCTTCGGTCAACCTACTACTTGGGCGAAGTACAGCGAGCGCTATTTTGAATTCGGCAGCCTTGGCTGGGTGGATGCATGCCTGAACTCCACTGAATTACTGATGTATCTGCGGGTGATGATGTTCATAGACCCCGAACAATCCCGCTGGCAGGCGGCATACGATGAGCTGCTTGCGAAAGGCTACAACAAGTATGGCGCGAAGCACGCGCAACGTCTTGACCAGATGTGCCTGTTCCTCGGCAACGAGCCCTGCGAAGAAATTATGTACGGCGACCATATGCTGGCAACGTCAGCGTTCTGGCCATTGATCCTCCTAGAGCCGGACGAAGCGTTAAAAGCGGACTACCGCGCAGGCTATACCTCTTGGCGCGGAAGCATCGGCCGTGAATACAACGCAGGATATGATATGCCGTATTTCTTATCCTGCCCGGACGCCGACATTGATTGGGAAAGGCTTACGCGCTGGTTCTACCGTCACCCTGCCAGCCGTTTGGCCGCCAGCGTGACGATACCGGACCGCCACGATATGCCCACGCGTGTATGCCGCTGTACCGACGAAGAAACCGGTTATCTACTAACGCCGGACGAGAACCATATTTGTAAATACGACCGCAACCCCAATCGCCTTTCCCATATAGAGCCGAACCGCACGAGGCTGATGGAAAGCTGCTATGTCTATACCTTTGCGTATTGGTTTGGTCGCTATTACGGGATGGTTGAGTAAGCAATTACATAAAAGCGAAACAACCCCCGCAGCCCAATGCAGGCTGCGGGGGTTGCTAAAGCTTTTTTTTGCGGCGATTATTCTGTAACTTTGCGCTTTCTCTTTCTCAGAACCAACATATCAACCGCGACAAACAACGCGCCTCCTACCAGAATAATTCCGCCTGCGGTGCTCAGCAAGCCTGTTAAGCTGCCTGCGCGCGGCATGACAAATTCCGGATAGTTGATTAAAACGAACGCATTGGATCTGACAAAGAATGCCGGCGGCGGCGGATCGCCTTGTGCGGTGATCGTTATTTTTGTAGCCGCAGCGTTGTCCACGTGAATCAACCATTGTCCCAGCGGCAGCTGCAGGTTTGCCTTTGTTTTGGTTTCCACCAGCATATAATCGCCATTGGCCAGCTCGCCAAAGGAGACCTTGCCGTCAGGAGCAGTGCTTGCCGCTGATTTAAAGTAGGTATCGCCCCAACAGGTGGAGGCTGTACCGTCCGCCAACGTGTCATGTGTATGCGGAGCGGGTGTGGTACACTGATAAAGCTCAAACTCTACGCCGGTTAACGCGTTGCCGTCACGGTCCTGCTTAATGAATTCAAACGGTGTGCCAAAGCTGTTGCGGAAAATGAATTCGTCGCCGTTTCCGGTATCGCCAAGCGTCAGGTCGGATTGCAGATGACCGAATTCTGCGTAGCCGGTGATAATGGGCTGGTCTTCAGTGGTATCCCTCGAGATCAAACGGTCACCCTTGATGCTGCCCTTTTTCAGATATAGCTGGTTGTCTCTCAGAACGAAATTTACATTGCCGGTACCTGTATAAGTCACGGTTACATCGCTTGCTTCTGTGACTGCAATTCCGATGGCATTGGCTGTGTCGGAATAGGGGGTGCCGTCAATTGTAACGGTCAGTCCTGTCACGTCGCCCGTCCAGTAGAGCTTGGTTAGGTACTGTGTCGGCTGATATCCAATATGCGAGAACGTGATTTTTCCTGTATCGGAATCGTATTGCATATCAAGGGACGTAATGCCTTCGCTGACAATAGATGCGTCGTTATATGCCGCCATCATTGCCTCAATTTGTGTAACAACCTTTGTGACGTCTGCCGGATTTTCAAGAGCTAAACCTTTTGCTTCTGCAAAAGCGCCTTCAGTGTC
>JAVBSB010000149.1:0-9212 GCA_031547365.1 Oscillospiraceae bacterium
CCATGCCGCCAACGCATTCAAAGGCATGGTCACAAAGATAAACACCGTGCTTTGCCTGTATGGCGTCGACATGCAGCCTGCGGTCGGCAAAAGAGAAATAAGCCAGCTTTTCTTCTACAGTACCCAGTACGGTCAGCTCGCAGCGGGGATAAAGCGTGCGCAGCAGAAGGGCTACGATATAACCCAGGCTGCCGTCACCCCAGACACCTAGGCGTTCGCGCCGCCCGTGCGAAAACCGCTCAAAGCGGCTAATGGCATGCATCGCAACGCTGATCAGCTCCACAAAAGAGTTGACCTCCGGGCGGGTGTTTGTGGCGGCTTTCGCCAGACGGTCAGCCGGGCTGAGCACATATTCCTGCAAAAATCCATCGTAGCCGCTGGAACGAAAATGACTGGTGGGCAGATAATTTTCTGCGATGAATTCATCCTCCTGCGTGGGAATGTTGGGGCAGGGGACAACCAGGCTGCCTGGCTCATATTCGCCTTTTGGGTCGAACACGATCTCCGCCGCACATTCGTGAATCAGCGCCATGGGCAGCTTGCTCTTGAGCACTTCCTGCGAGCGGTTGCCCTGATAATAACGCTGATCTGCCCGGCAAATGGATAAAAACCGCGGGCGCAGCAGAACCTCGCCACGGCGCAGGTCCAGTTCTTCGCAGGCGGCTTCAATCATTCCGGGGGCAGTTAAGCGATATACGACAGAAATCATTGCGAATATTCCTCCAGACCCAGCAAGGCGGCTGCCACCTTAAGGTCAAAGGGATAGGTGATTTTAATGTTATAGTTCTCGCCCTGTACCAGCGCTACGGGTTCGCCGCGCAGCGAGAATATCTTACACGCGTCGGTGAGGACCTCCTCCTCCTCGGGCGTAAGCGAATCCATCAGGGCTTGCAGCTTGTTGCAGCGAAAGCTCTGCGGGGTCTGCCCCTGAAACATCGTATCACGCGGCGGAATCATTGATATAAAGCACCCGTCCTCGCTGCGCACGATTGTGTCAGAAGCGGGGACGACGGTATCACAAGCGCCGTGGCTGCGCGCGGCGGCAATGTTGTCGTTAATGATGCGGTGCGTAACAAAGGGGCGAACGGCGTCGTGGGTCAATAAAATATGATCTTCATCACTGCCGAATGTCTCTTTTATATAGGCAAGCGCGTTGCGCAGGGTGTCGTTGCGGCGTTCGCCGCCCGCAATCACAGCCACGCCGTGGCCGTTAGGCAGGTGTTCGGCGAGGGTGTCCTGCGTAAAACTCAGCCACGCGCGCGGGGTGAGCACAACCACGTGCTCTACCTGCGGATGAACGAGAAACTTTTCTGCTGTATGCGCGATGATCGGTCGCGAACCAAGCTGCAAGTACTGCTTGGGCATGTTGACGTTGCCCATACGGCTGCCAACGCCGCCTGCCAATATGGCTGCAATGACCATAGTGTTCCTCCTAATTAACGAATCAACAATCCCCTTCAAAAAAGGTGAAGGCTATTTTTTTGCTACCATTTTATCATAGACATCGCATACTTCGTTGGCCTCGCCCTGCGAAATAATACGACCTTTGTCCAGCAAAATCGCGGTGTTGCAAAGGTTGCGCACCTGCGTGGTGTTGTGCGACACGAACAGCACAGTGACGCCCTTATCGAACATGGATTTAATTTTTGCTTCGCTTTTGTTTCGGAATTTCGCGTCGCCGACGCTGAGCACTTCGTCCACAATGAGTACTTCCGGCTCGACAGCGGTTGCAATAGAAAAACCAAGACGCGCGCGCATGCCCGAGGAATAGTTCTTTACCGGCGCATCAATAAAATCCTTTAGCTCGCTGAACGCCAGGATTTCGTCGTAGCGCTCTTTGATGTAGGCGTGCGAATATCCCATTGTCGCGCCGTAGAGAAAAATGTTTTCGCGACCGGAGTAGTTCATATCAAAGCCCGCGCCCAGCTCCAGAAGGGGAGCGATTACGCCATGGATTTCAACCTTCCCCTTGGTGGGCTTCATCACCCCAGCGATTACTTTCAACAAAGTGCTCTTGCCCGCTCCGTTGAAGCCGAGCACACCCAGGCGCTCGCCGGGCTGTACGTTAAAGTTGATGTCGCGCAGCGCCCAAAACTCCGTATAGTTCAGTTTGCGCTTGATCAGGCGAATCATGTATTCTTTTAAGTTATCAATTTTTTCGCTGTGCATGTGGAACATCATACTGACGTTTTCCACGCGAATGACAGGTTGGCTCATGCAGGTACCATCCTTTATTATATATACAAAATGAACTTGTCCTGCTTTTTCCAGAATGCAATGCCGCCAATCAAGATCATAACCAAAGAAAAGCCCAAAGCATATTCGAGATGATGCGGATTAAACATCACCCCGCGCAGAACGCAGTCGCGGAACATCTCTACAATCGAATACAGCGGGTTGGCCATTAACATCCTTTTCATGGTTGCGTTGGCGCCCAAGGAATCGGCGGTATAAAAAATCGGCGTTGCGTAAAAGAGCAGCATACAAAACACGTCGTAAAGGTACTCAATGTCTTTAAAGAATACCGAGAGCGTTGACAAAATCAGACCGACGCCCAAGCATAGCAGGAAAAGAATTAACAGCGGGACAATCGCCAACAGAGCGTAGCCTGTAATGTGCGGCGGCGGATTCTTTGCGCTGTCGATTACAAAAAAGTACACCGAAAAGCCCACCAGCACCAGCAGCGAAATCATAAACGTGATAAAGTTCGAGATGATATTTGCAATTGGATAAATGTACTTCGGAACCCGCACCTTTTTGATCACCGAGGCGCTGCCGGTGATGGAACGCATGGCACGTTTGGTTGACTGCGAATAGAATTCATACAGCAGGCGTCCGCAAAGCAGATAAATGGGATAGTTTACGATGTCTGCGTCATTTTTTTTGCCGAACACATAACCGAAGATAAACACCAGCACTAAAGTAGTCAGCAGAGGCTGCAGCAGCGTCCAAAACATACCCAGAACTGAGTTTCTGTACTGTATTTTGATGTTTTTCGCCACGATTTCGCGCAGCAAATACCGGTAGTCGTAGAGCTCTTTAAAAAACATTGATCACTCCCCCTGCCTTGCGTCTCTGCGCCACTTCCAAAAATATTTCATCATTGATTGCACCTGCACCATGGCCAGGCGGATATTTTTTTTGCTTTCGCGGTTCCATACGTGGTCAACTACCGCGTTGGGGTAATAAAGAACCTTGCCGACCTTCGCCAGCATACGCGTAATATCGCAGTCCTCAAAATAGAGGAAGTAGCGTTCGTCAAAGCCGCCGATTTTTTGCAGCGCCTGCGTGCGTATTACCATAAAGCAACCGGTGGCGTTCTCAATCTCGAAGGGCTCTGTCATATCCCGGTCAAGCATCGCATAGTCCGAAAGGATTTTCTTTGCCGCTTTACCCTTGCGCAGACGGCTTGCTACAAGATATTTCGGCGTTGGGTTGCGCTTGCCGAGGATCTGGTCTTCCTGCGTTTCGGGAAACACAATGCGCGGCGACAGCATTACAACGTCGGGGTGCTCGTCCATGTACAGCGCCATCTTTGTAATGGCGTCTTCCTCAAGCACAATGTCCGGGTTGATTACGACATGGTATTTGCTGCCGCTGCTGATGATGCGCGGCAATACGAGGTTGTGTCCCGCGCCAAAGCCCGCGTTCCAGTGAATGCGGAGGATTTCCGCCTGCGGGTCTATGCTTCGCACATACTCCACCGTGCCGTCATGCGAGCTGTTATCAATGACATACAAGTGGAAGTTAACCCCCTTGGTTTGCTCGCGTACCGAGCGAAGGGTGGCTTCGATGGTGGATATACTGTTGAAAGTCACGATGCTCGCGGTTACCAAATAATCCGTCATTTGGTTTCCCCATCCGTAAATAATTTTGCTGCCCTGCGCAGCGCTGAAGCGATATGAAAGCGCCATAATATTTTTTGCCTGAGCGATCCGCTGCGGTTTGTCTGTGCGCCCTCGTGCCTGCGGTGCAGGATCAATGGCGTCTGTTCAAAGGTCACTGTACCGACTTGTTCCGCCCGCATCCCGATCCACTGGTCATGCATCGGAAGCCCCTGCGGAAACGGTAAAACATATGGCAACAGTTCACGCGTAAACGCCATACAACAGCCGGTGTAGCTGTTCCTGAGTAAATTGCGCAGATATCCCGGCGCAGCCTTTCGCTGTTGGAACAACGTTTCGCCTGTTGGCTGCAGCGCTTCGTCCGTTAATTTAGCATTGTGCAGCAGCAGCGCGGGCTTGCATACGCCGCCGAGGCATTCGCGCGTACGGCTGAGCTTGTCCGGCAGCCAGACATCGTCCTGGTCGCTCAAAACCAGAATGCTGCCTTGCGCTTGCCCGAGCAAGAACTCCACATTTCGGATCACACCCCGGCGCGGTCCTTGCAGGCAACGGATACGCGGGTCCTGAAAAGCCAGCGCTGCGTCGCGCGTGATGGTGCAGCCGGACGGGGAATCGTCGCTTATCAACAACTCATCGTCGTCTGCCATCTGCGGTAAAATGGACTTAATTTCCTCAGTGAGGTAGCGCTTGTCGCAATACGCAGCCAGCAAAACAGAAATCATAACAGCCTCATTTCGTGATGTTAATGATTTCCAGCATAATGCTTCCGTTCGGGACTTCCACTTCAATCACTTCGCCGACTTTGTGTCCGAGTAAGGCTTTGCCAATGGGCGATTCGTCGGAAAGGCGATTTTCATCGGGATTGGCCTGCGCCTTGCCGATGATCTGGAACGCCAGGTCTTCGTCATAAGTCCGGTCGTGCACCTGCACGTTTGAGCCAATGCCGATCACGTCGGTGCGCACGTCGTCGTCGTCGAGAATCTGGGCATTTTTCAGCTCATCCTCAAGCCGCGAAATTTTCGCTTCCATGATGGCTTGTTCGTTCATTGCCTCATCATATTCGGCGTTTTCCGAAAGGTCGCCGAAGGAGCGGGCTTCTTTGATTTTGTTGGCGATCTGCTCGCGTCCTGTTGTGCGCAAATAATCCAGTTCGTCCGCCAGCTTCTTGTAGCCTTCGGCGGTTAGAAAAGTCTGGTTGGCTGCCATAAAGTCGACTCCTTTTTTTGCTTTCACAAAGTAATAAATCAGTAAACCTCTTGCAAACACAAGCACACAAACCCACCGGTGAGAACCTCAGTTTTTCACCGGAGCAGGCCTGCGCATATATGCTTTGAAGAATTTTCCTAGGCTAAAATAGTATACACTGATTTGAAAGGATTGTCAAGACTGAAAATTATGCTTGCATTTTTAATATGCTTATGTTATAATATATTATCTGTTTGCAACTTTTGCTCCTCTGGCGAAGCTTTCGCGTATGAGTGATCGAATATAATTTGGAGGACAACCCCTATGGACCTGGCAAAAGCGGAACTGCTGATCAACCAAAACCCCGACTGCGCGTATGCGGCGCTGCTGCGTACGGCGAAAGATTCCTTAAAGGAAATGCCGCCGAAAATCATTATTGGTGCCACCGTTAAAGTTCACGTAAAAATCCGCGAGGGCGAGCGTGAGCGCGTGCAAATATTTGAAGGCACCGTAATTGCGCGCCGCGGCACAGGCGTTTCCGAGACCTTTACCGTTCGCCGTATCTCCTATGGCGTCGGCGTTGAACGCGTATTCCCGCTGCACTCCCCCAACGTAGTCAAAGTAGAGCTCGTGCGCTTAGGTCGTGTACGCCGCGCGAAGCTGTATTATCTGCGCGGACGTGTCGGTAAAGCCGCGAAAGTTAAGCAGAAGCTGGGCTAAACTAAAATTTATGCATCCTCAAGTCGGGGGCGAAAGCTCCCGATTTGAACAGGAGATCATATGCTCCACGATGAAACGAACGAAATGATCCGCCAGGACTCCGGTACCCGTAAAATCGGAACATTCATTGAAATGGCAGAAGTGCTGTCGTCGGCAGTGCTTTGCATTGCAATTTTGTTTACCTTCGTTCTGCGCTTTGCGGGGGTCATCGGCAGCTCGATGTTCCCAACGCTGAAAAACGGAGAGTGGCTGGCAGTCACCTACATTTTTCAGAAGCCGGAGCATGGCGATATCGTGATTATTTCGTCGCACAACGGCTATCATAAACCGCTGGTTAAGCGCGTGATTGCCGTGGCGGGTGACGAGATTGATATTGTTGACAGTAAGGTTGTGCTCAACGGCAAAGTATTGGATGAACCTTATCTTGAGCCTGACGTTGAGACATTTCCTGCCTCCGAAGGTCAAAGCAGCGTGACATATCCCGCGCGTGTACCGGCCGGGACGGTGTTTGTGATGGGGGACAACCGCACAGGCTCCGCCGACAGCCGCGTGAAAGACGTCGGCTTTGTCCGTGAGGATGATCTGTTGGGCAAGGTGAGCTTCCGCGCGAATCCCTTCTTTGTCACTAAGCCGTCGTTCGAATTTACGTACAAGGTGAAATAGCAATGCCATCGCAAGCTGTACAGTGGTTTCCGGGTCACATGGCGCGCACACGCCGTTTATTAAAAGAAAGCCTGCCGCTGGTGGACGCCGTGGTGGAGCTGCGGGATGCGCGCGCGCCGGAAAGCAGCCGAAATCCTGAATTGAACGAACTGATCGGCAATAAGCCGCATATCGTTCTGCTGAATAAAAGCGATTTGGCCGACGCCGAAGCAACAAGGCGCTGGCTTGCTTTTTTGCGCAAAGATTGCTATGCCCTTGCCATGGACTGTCGTTCCGGCAGGGGGCTGCCACAATTTACGCCGCTGGTACAGGACGCGCTCAAAGCGGTCATAGATAAAAATACTGCGCGCGGGATGGCGCAAAAGCCCCTGCGGCTGATGATTGTCGGCATCCCGAATGTAGGGAAGTCCTCGTTGATCAACCGCCTGGCTGGCGGCGCGCGCGCGAACGTTGCGGACAAGCCGGGCGTTACGCGGCAGAATCAGTGGTATGTCGCCGGTCGTGTGGGTGATACGGTGATTGAGCTGTTGGATACGCCTGGCGTGCTTTGGCCGAAGTTTGAAGATAGAGCCGTAGGCGAAAAGCTTGCGTTTTTGGGTAGCGTCAAGGACGAAATCCTGGATACGGAAGCCTTAAGTGAACGGCTGCTGGCGGTGCTGCAGGCGAGTTACGCGCAACGCTTGACCGAGCGTTATAAGCTGGAATCAGCGGCGATAACCGAGGCGTCTCCCCATGAATTATTGGAACGCATCGCAAAAAAACGGGGGATGCTGCTGCCCGGGGGCGTAGCGGATACGCACCGCGCTGCGGCGATGCTGCTGGAAGAGCTGCGCGCAGGCAAGCTGGGCAAGCTAACCTTTGACAAAATAGAGCGCTGACGCGGTGATGCAATAAATGAGAGCTGAAAGGCTCTCGTTTTTTATTGAAAGAATATAAATATTATCATGCAAAAGAAGATACAATTATTACCAAAAACGGCAAAAACCATCCATAAAATTTATTGCGTCAGAGTGAAAAAAGAGCAAAAATTTTTGGGGTAATTTTGGGGAATTCGCATTTGCTGTTGATAACTCAGTGGAAAGAGTGCAAAACTTCAGTATATAGCCACCTTTCCGCTGTAAAGAAACTCACTTTTCATTAGAAGACGCTGTTACCATAACCCGGAGGAATCATTTCTATTATGAAGTTGATTGCGAGCCATCCTGCAAAACGCCCTTAATCATCACCGTGCGCAGATTCCAATCGTTGTCCGCGAGCAGCAAATCCGCCGTCTTTCCGACAGCAATACTGCCGGTTGTTTCATGCGCTTGTACAACCCTTGCGGGGTTGATGGTGACGGTCTTTAATGCCGCGGTTTCGTCTATGCCCCAACGGAGCAAATTGCGGAATTCATCGTATATATTAGAGGAGCTGCCTGCCAGCGTACGTCCCTGATTGATGAATACAGCCCCATTCGCGCGGTAAAATTCGGTGTCGTTAATGCGATATACGCCGTCGGGCAGACCGGCGGCAGCCACTGCGTCACTGACGGTCACTGCGCGGTCTTCGCCGAGCAGGCGAAAAGCCAGCCGTACCATAGCAGGGTGTACATGTACGCCGTCACAGATGAGCTCCGCGGTGACATTCGGGTCGTCCAGCACAGCGCCCACCAGACCCGGCGAACGGTGGTGCATGTGCGGCATTGCACAAAACAAATGCACCGCGTGGCTGAAGCCTGCCGCAATTCCGGCCTGCGCCTCCTCATAGGTTGCCTCGCTGTGCGCAAAAGCAACGCGTATGGCTGGCGTCAATTCTCTTGCCAGCGTCAACGCCCCCGGTAGCTCCGGAGACATGCTTACGATAGAAAGCGGCGCGTACGCCTCCAGCCGCCGCACCTCCTCCAGCGAAGGCCAGCGAACGTGACGCGCGTCCTGTGCGCCGCGTTTGCCAAGGGAAATATAAGGTCCCTCCATGTGTATCCCATGAATATATGCCCCGTGCTCATGGCCGATGTATTCGCCGATGCTGCGTACACAGGCGTCGAGGTGGTCCGGCGCGACGGTCATGGTTGCGGGGCAGAAGGATGTAACGCCCTTGGCTGCGAGCATACGGGATATAGCGTCAATGCTATCGGGGTTTGCGTCGCTTACCTCATAGCCTAAACCGCCGTGGATATGAATATCAATAAAACCGGGCACAAGTCGCGCGCCGCGCGCGTCCAGCACCTCGCCCCATGTTTCCGGGTCGAGCTGTTCGCCTATGGCTGCGATTTTACCGTGTTGCACCGCCAAATCGCCCCGCTGCGGGCGGAAAGTATCGTCGTAGATCAATGCGTCGCGGATGAGCATAGCATACGCCCCTTTCGCTGATATATCTAACATATTCTTCTGCGTTAACATTCATGAATAACGCTGCACGAAAGCCAATTAAAGCCTTCGCGCAGCTATTATCATTAAAAATCTTAGAAAGCCATCCAAATCCAGCCAAAAAGCACGATACACATAATCCAGTTCCAAAAAGTGTCCTTATATTTTGTTTCCTTGCCCCAAAGCTTGCCGTATTTTCGCTCGAAATCGCCGGACGATTTTCCGTTTAGGTAAGCGCTTAAATTGTTTTCAAGCCACTATAAACAGTAATAATATTATACATGATGTAAGTTGATTTGTAAAGGGACAACCTAACCAAAAGAACCCGACTCAAAAAAGTCGGGTATAAAATATGTTACAAGGGAGGGAGTCGCGCCTTCAAAACCGAACAAAGAGCTGATGAGAGCCGAATGTTTAGGGCATTCGGAGAGCAAAGTGGAAGAGGGGGTTGGTG
>JAVBSB010000082.1:0-7846 GCA_031547365.1 Oscillospiraceae bacterium
AAAGCGGGAGCTCCGCTGTCGTCATAGGCGAATGCGGCCGCCGAAACGCCATGACAATACCGCTGTTGCTTTCGGGGTCATGAAACTGCCAGGCGCACCAGGTGCCGTCGTCAACCGCGTTTTCCGTAAGGGGATAATAGTCCCGCGAAAAATACGGGCGCGCGCGCTTATATTCCGCAAAAATAGCTTTAACCCAATCAAGCGGCTGCGTATCATCAAATTCGGGCAGCGCATAGGACCAAAACCCGCTGGTCATCGCCGAGCTGTAACAGCTGCGCGCGCGGTACGTGTCGCCCATCATCACGCCTATCCCTGTGCCGTGGTATGGCAGCCACGACGAAAGCCCCATTGTATGAACCTGCGCAGTCTCAGGGTCATTGTCAAAAACGCACTGATAATCACTGCGCCATAACGGCAGCGAACGCCGCATCATCTCAAAATCGAGTCGCCGCCCGCCGCTTGCGCAGTTGTCGATCAGCAGGGCAGGAAAGCGCGCGAGCAACGCGTCCCAGAGGCGGTATAATCCCATAATATGCTTGATTTCGTGTATGCCGCAGCGGTTTTCTTCGTCCGCTGCCCGCCAATATTCCAGCGGATCCATATTGAAATCCTGCCGATAACAGCCGATTTGCAAACGCTCGATCTGCTGCGCAATCCAATTATAGGTATCCTGCCAGGCGTCTTCGTTGCCCAGGTCAAGCAGGAGCGTGTCGCCGCCGCAATGCAAATACCATTCGGGGTGTGCGCAGGGCGCGTCTGTGCCGGCAATTACGCGCTCCGGCTCAAACCAAAGCAAGAACTTCATTCCCGCGTCCCGGATCGCCTGCGCAACCTCAGTAAAGCCGTCGGGGTGATACGTGGAATTGATGCTCCAGCTGCCTGTGTGCCTGTGCCAGTCACCGACGAATTCATTCGGGCAGTCCTGCGTACTGTGTCCGTACCAGCCCGCATCCACCCAATAGTATTCCGCGCCGAAAGCATGCTCTTTGATTTTTTTAAGGCGGCGCACCATCACCTCCGACGGAATTGCGCCCCATGATGAGATACACAGCGGACCCTGTTCAGGTCTGCCCGCACTGCCTATCAGCGAAAAATGCTCTCGCATCAGCTGCCGAAACTTATTATGCCCCTGTACGCGGCCGTTGTCGTAGGTCATCAGCAGCACCGAAGACGTGCGTATCCTCTCATGCGGTTTGAGATAAAAGGACAGCCCTTCTATGCCGCTGCGTACGCGCAGGGTATCCTCTTCCCTGCAAAAGGAAGCGTTCCATTGCCCCGTCCAGCCGACGGCAAGCAGAACGCCCTGTTCTTTTTCGCAAAGATCAAAGTAGGGCATCGTGCCGTGAGAAGACCGTCCGCCGCGCGCGGCATAATGCCGCCGGTCGCCGCTGCTTAAATATTCTGCATACATCGCGAACTCATCCCGCGCCCAATTGGAGCCCTGCGCATGATACACCCGCAGGCTGTCCGGGTCAGGCGCATATCCCTGCGGCTTGGCTGTAACGCCGCCGAACAGATCAAATACCCTGTCACAGTCATAGATTTCCGAGAGCACTTTACTGTCGGTATCAGCCGTGTTCTCAAAATACAGCACCCATGACATAGCATCGTACTGCGGATACAGCTCACAGACCTGCGTAACAGCCAGCCCGTCGGGCAGCAGGCAGGTCGTTTGCTGTCCCTTGGACAAGACCTGCATTGGCAAGTCCGCAAACTCTGTGCCGTCGTATTTAAATGAAAAATCCATCTTTCTGCCTCCTGCATAAATGTAACTTTATTATAACAGATTGCGCCGCAAAAAGAAAGCGCTGCAAATGATTTTCTAAATAACTTGCAATCAGGGCTTAAGTTTGATAAAATATGATTCTGTGAGGTGAAAACATGCTGTATATTGAACAAGACTATGGGCTGACCGGCGAGCAAATAAAAGCGCTGCTCATGCAATCTTTGCAGGGCAAAAACTTAAAAAAAGTATTGCTGATTCCGCCCGACATGACGCGGCTGAACTCGGGCGCAGGGCAAATCACAGCGTTGTATTATCAAATATTACAGGGCATCCACGTGGACATTCTGCCCGCTCTTGGCACACATGCCCCTATGACGCGGCAGGAGCAAATCGATTTTTTCGGCGCCGAAATTCCTGCCGAGCGGTTTTTGGTGCACCGCTGGCGCGACTATGTGACAAAGCTGGGCGAAGTTCCCGCGGAATTTGTGCGCGACGTCTCCGAGGGTCTGATGGACGAAGCCATGGAGGTTGAGGTCTCAAATTATCTGCTTGACCCTGACTATGACCTGATACTTTCCATCGGGCAGGTTGTCCCGCACGAAGTGGTTGGCATGGCGAACTACACTAAAAATATCGTTGTCGGCTGCGGCGGAAGCCGGTTTATCAACCGCTCGCATATGCTGGGCGCGTTTTACGGCATGGAGCGCATTATGGGTCGCGACCATTCACCCGTGCGCAAGGTTTTTGATTATGCGGAGCGGCATTTTATCCAACGGCTTCCGGTAGAATATGTTCTCACCGTGACAGAAACACAAAGCAACCGCACGGACATTCTCGGTTTATATATTGGGAAAGACCGCGAGGGCTTTACACAGGCTGTTGCGCACAGCCAAAAATTTAATATGAATTATCTGTCGAAGCCCATACAGACCTGTGTGGTTTGGCTCGACGAGAGCGAATTCCACTCCACCTGGCTGGGAAACAAGGCAATTTACCGCACCCGTATGGCAATGGCGACCGGCGGCGAATTGATTATCCTCGCGCCGGGTGTGCGTAAGTTCGGCGAAGACGACACGAATGATGCTTTGATTCGCAGGTATGGCTATGCCGGCCGCGAAAAAGTGCTGGAGCTCTGTAAAACGCAGGAAGACTTACAACAGAACCTTGGCGCCGCGGCGCATCTGATACACGGCTCCTCCGACGGACGTTTTCGCATCGCGTATGCCGCCAGACACCTGACCCGCGAAGAGGTGGAGGGCGTCGGGTTCGGATTTATTCCCTTTGAAGAGGCTGTCGCCAGGTTCAATCCCGACGCCTTGCAACAGGGCTATAATACGGTGAACGGCGAAGAAATCTATTATATAAGCAACCCGGCGTTGGGATTATGGGCTTTGGAGGGCGCATTCGATGCAGTATAAGTTAATTGCCGCAGACATGGACGGCACATTGCTCAACAGCAAATCGGAGATATCGCTGCGCACACGCGAGGCTGTTTTGGCGGCGATGGAGCAGGGCGTACTGTTCGTACCCTCCACAGGGCGGCCTTTGGGCGGCATGAAAAAAGTGCTCGCCATAACCGACGCAGACCTGCCGCTGATTCTTTTTAACGGCGCAACGGCTGTCACTGCAAGGTCAGGAAAGGTGCTGTTTTCGCAGGGCTTGTCCTTTGACTGTGCCGAGGAGATTTTTGCGGAAGGCGTCAGGAGGGGATACCCTGTCATCACCTGGTCGGATGAGGTGCTGTATGTCAGCTGCGACTGCGAGCGCATACAGGAATACCATGCCATGACCTGGGCAGAGCTTCATGTGGTGGACAGCCTTTCTATGCTGCAAGGGGAAAACATATCGAAAATGATATGGCTCATTCCGCCGGAGCAGGGCAAGCCGCTGCAGGCGGAGCTTAAGCCCAAGTTTATCGACCGCGTGAATATTTATACCTCTCAGTTTCATTTGTTGGAATTTGTCGACGTAAACGCTTCCAAAGGGCTTGCGCTTGCGAAAATCGGCGAAGCCTATGGCATAGACCGCAGCGAGATGATCGCCATAGGGGACGGCTATAACGACGTACCTATGATGGAATATGCGGGGCTATCCGTCGCAATGGGCAACGCGCCCGAAGATATTAAGGCAATATGCGATACCGTCACGCTGTCGAACAACGAGGACGGCGCAGCGGAAATAATTGAGAAATTAATCTTATCCCGAAAGGACGATTGAAGCATGAATCTACGCGAATTCTGCCGCTATGGCATCGCCGCGCCCACCAGCATGGGGGTGCGCATCACCCCGCCGAACGGCGCGCCGGTACACACCGCCAACACCTTTACCATGCAAGCCACCAGCGCGGAATCCAATGTGGTCAACGTATCCGCATCGCTCGGGCAAAAGGGCTTGGTGCTAACCAATTTTGTTGCGGACAGCCCCATTTCGCTGTTCATTAAGAGTGAGCTGCGCCGCCGCAATATCGACTTCATCGGTCCCGACGTGCCGCAGGGCGGACCGTGGGGCTACCGGCATCAGTTTAATATCGCCGACAGCGGCTACGGCACGCGCGGTCCCCGCGTACACAACGACAGGGCAGGCGAGGTCGGCCGCATATTAAACGCAAAGAATTATAATTTTGAGGATATCTTTGGCAATCAGGGCGTACAGATTCTACACCTTTCGGGGCTTGTAGGTGCGCTTTCACCTGAAAGCAGCGCATTTTGCCTGGCTGCCGCGCGCGCCGCAAAACGCTACGGCACACGCATTTCGTTCGACCTGAACTACCGCGCCTCCTTTTGGAAGGACCGTGAAAAGGAGCTGCGCGCCGTGTTTTCCGAAATCGCGGATATGGCTGATATACTCGTGGGCAACGAAGAAGACTTTCAGCTGAGTCTCGGACTGGAGGGTCCCAAGACAGGCGGCGAAGGTCTCAGCGGGCAAATCGCGGGTTTTCAGGAGATGATCAGCCGCGTAAAAATCGCCTACCCCAACGCCTCGGTTTATGGTACGACGCTGCGCCAGGTCATAAACGTGAATGAGCACCTCTGGGGCGCCATTACCTCCTTCGGCGACACGTGGAGCATCATCGAGCCGAAGCCCATCCGTGTGCTGGACCGCATCGGCGGCGGCGACGGCTTCGTTGGCGGGCTGCTTTATGGCATCCTCAAGGGCTGGAGCCCCGCTGACTGCACGGGCTTCGCTTGGGCTTCCGGCGCGCTTGCGACGACCACTTTGGATGACTATGCAAGCCCTGCGGATGAAGACATGGTGTGGAGCATCTATCATGGCAACGCGAGGGTGAAGCGGTAGGAATGCTACATCCCGGCATGCTAATTTTGATTTGATCAGGAGGCAAATATGCGTAAAAAACGCAAGCGCAAGACAACGAAGCTGCAAAACATGCGGGTCATCGAAATCCCAAGGTTCCGCGCGGTCTCATCGGGGCAGCAGACGCTTGATGCACTGTTTGGGGACGCCTCGAAATATCATGCATGGGTGAAAGAACACCCGCAATTTATTAAAGAGCATATCTATGAGCCACCGGATTTTGTGTGGCATGAGGACAACGACATCAACAAGTCCGTTTGGATTCATGCAATCAGGGACGAGGTGACCCAAGCGGATACCGCTCCCTATGAGATCATCGAATTCCCGGGCGGAATGTTTTTACTTGCCACAGCGGACGAAAAGGACAACGATGATCTGGAGAAAACCGTCAGCTGTATGCGAGAATGGATTGATGCCAGCGGCGTGTTTACATACGGTGACTACCCGATTAGCGGCATGTGCAACATGCCCAACCCCGGCGGCGCAATCGACAAGGCGCTCGGCATTGCGCAGCAGCAAATTTATTTGCCGCTCAAATTCAAATCAAACAAGGGAGAAGAATATGCGTAAATCAGACATCGGCCTGATCGGCCTGGCGGTGATGGGCGAAAACCTCGTCATGAACATGGAAAGCCACGGCTTTGCCGTAAGCGTCTATAACCGGACAACCCAAAAAGTTACAGATTTTATTGAGGGCCGCGCCAAGGGCAAAAACATCACCGGCGCGTATTCAATTCAGGAGCTGGCGGATAGCCTGAAAGCCCCTCGGCGCGTCATGCTTATGGTCAAAGCGGGTCAGCCCGTGGACGGCTTCATCGAGCTGCTGCTGCCCTGCCTCAGCGAAGGCGATATCATCATTGACGGCGGCAATTCGCACTTTCCCGATACAATCCGCCGCACGGCGTATGTGGAAAGCAAGGGTCTGCTATACATCGGCGCGGGGGTGTCCGGCGGCGAGGAGGGCGCGCTGCTGGGCCCGGCGATCATGCCCGGCGGTTCACCCGCCGCGTGGCCGCACGTGAAGCCCATCTTCCAAGCCATCGCGGCAAAAGTGGAGGGCGGTGTGCCCTGCTGCGATTGGGTGGGCGAAAACGGCGCAGGGCATTTTGTCAAAATGGTACACAACGGCATCGAATACGGCGATATGCAGCTGATCTGTGAGGCGTATTTCCTTATGAAGGAATACCTCGGCTTGAACGCAGATGAGCTGCACGAGGTATTCAAACAGTGGAACACCGGCGCGCTTGACAGCTATTTGATTGAGATTACGCGCGATATTTTCGGCTATAAAGACACGGACGGCAATCCCATCGTGGAGAAAATCCTTGACACTGCCGGGCAAAAAGGCACCGGTAAGTGGACTTCTGTTGCTTCGCTGGACGAAGGGGTGCCACTCACGCTGATCAGCGAGGCGGTCTATGCGCGCTGCCTTTCCGCAATGAAAGAAGAACGCGTACGCGCGTCCGGCATCTTAAATGGTCCCAAGGTTGTATTTAGCGGAGACAAAGCGGCTTTTATTGAGGATATACGGCAGGCGCTGTTCGCTTCGAAAATTATTTCTTACGCGCAGGGCTATGCGCTGCTGCGCGCCGCGGCAGGTACCTACGGCTGGGCGCTGGATTTCGGCGGCATCGCCATGCTGTGGCGCGGCGGGTGTATCATTCGCTCTACCTTCCTGGGCAATATTAAGCAGGCGTTTGATGAAAATCCCGCGCTCGAAAACCTTCTGCTCGCCCCCTTCTTCACCAACGCAGTTCAGGAAGCACAGAACGGCTGGCGCAGGGTGTGTTCCGCTGCAATGCTTGCAGGGATACCTGTGCCTGCGTTTTCGAGCGCGCTGGCTTACTATGATGGTTACCGTTGCGCCCGGCTGCCCGCGAATCTTTTACAGGCGCAGCGCGACTACTTTGGGGCGCACACCTATGAACGCGTCGACGCACCGCGCGGCGAGATGTTCCACACCAATTGGACCGGACACGGCGGCGATACCGCGGCGTCGGCTTACGTGGTATAATTCATGCGTTTGATTCATAGCATTTACCAAAGGGGGAATGCCTATGAATTATCTTAAGCTCGAACCGATGGATTTATCGAACACGGGCGTGGACTGTAAGGCAGCCATCACGCTCACAGCAGGGCAAGTTGCTGCGCTTGAAAATCACGAACCGCTTCACTTGGAACTCAGCCTATGCGGTCAGCGCGAAAATTCACCTTATCTTTTAGTAGAGATTAAGTAAAACCACAAAACACAGCAGCCTTTCTGCAAAAACAGCAGAGAGGCTGTCTTTTTTACAGACAAAAAAATAAGCTTGCCTTTTTGTTGTGAAAATGGTAAAATAAAGAGAATAATAAACTGGAAAGGTATGGGCACATGGACACAGTAAAAAAAGATAAGATCAATATAGCGGTGATTGGCTGCGGGAGCATAGCAAACGGAGCGCATATTCCGAATTACGCAAAAAATGAATATGTGAATTTAAAATTTTTCTGTGATATCATCCCCGAACGCGCGGATGAAGCCGCGCAAAAATACGGCGGCACTGCGGTGTATGATTATCACGAGCTGCTGGATAAAGACATCGACGCTGTATCCGTGTGTACGCACAACGACATGCACGCGCCTATCTCAATTGATTTTCTTCGCGCGGGCAAAGACGTCCTCTGCGAAAAGCCTGCCGCGCGAATTCTTTCCGAAGCCCTGGAAATGCAAAAAACCGCGCACGAAACCGGTCGCCTGCTCAGCATCGGTTTGGTCAATCGCTTTGGAGCATACAACAACCTTGTTAAAGAGATGATCGCCCGCGGCGA
>JAVBSB010000177.1:0-4326 GCA_031547365.1 Oscillospiraceae bacterium
GGGTCGCCCCTACAGGGGAACGATGCTCCGCATGCTCCCTCACGAGGGAGCCTTGGGGATTATAGCCGCAAACTTTTAGTGAGAGTCCCCTGCCTCCCTCGTGAGGGAGGTGGCTCCGCAGAGCCGGAAGGAGTGGTGCGGAGCACAAAAAACGAACTGCTTTTTGACCGCAGGCGCGCGCGGAATTTTTCGGGCGACCACAAGGGTCGCCCCTACAGGGGAACGATGCTCCGCATGCTCCCTCACGAGGGAGCTTTGGGGATTATAGCCGCAAACTTTTAGCGAGAGTCCCCTGCCTCCCTCGTGAGGGAGGTGGCTCCGCAGAGCCGGAAGGAGTGGTGCGGAGCACAAAATTATTTTGCGAATAACGGCGTGCTGAGATAACGCTCGCCGCTGTCGGGGAATATGACGACGATCAGCTTGCCTGCGTTTTCGGGCCGGAGGGCAAGCTGCGAAGCCGCCCATAAAGCCGCGCCCGAGGAGATGCCCGCAAGCAAGCCCTGGGTGACGGCAAGCTGTTGACAGGCGCGAAAGGCATCCTTATGCCCTGCGGGGACGATCTCGTCGATAACATTGAGATTCAGGGCGGCAGGGACGAAGCCCGCGCCTATGCCCTGGATTTTATGCGGCGCAGGCGCGCCACCGCTGAGAACAGGCGAATCCGCAGGCTCCACCGCGACGACCTGTACCTTCGGATTTTGTTCCTTGAGGTATTCCCCTGTGCCTGTAATGGTGCCGCCCGTACCAACGCCCGCGACAAGAACATCGACCCTGCCGCCGGTCGCCTGCCAAATCTCGGGACCGGTGGTGGTTTTGTGCGTGCGCGGGTTAATGGGGTTTTCAAACTGGCGGGGGACGAAGCTGTTCGGCGTGCGGGCGTGGAGCTCCTCCGCTTTTGCAATTGCGCCCTGCATACCGGATTTACCTTCGGTCAGAACCAGCTTTGCCCCGTAGGCGGCGAGCAGATTGCGGCGCTCAATGCTCATGGTGTCGGGCATGGTGAGGATCACCTCGTAGCCCTTTGCGGCTGCGACGCACGCCAGCCCGATGCCTGTGTTGCCGCTGGTGGGTTCGATAATGACGCCGCCGGGCTTTAGCGCGCCTTTTGCCTCGGCGTCTTCAACCATAGCCCTCGCGATGCGGTCTTTTACGCTGCCCGCCGGGTTAAAATATTCAAGCTTTGCGGCAATGGACGCGCCGCCGCAGCCCGCCTGCCTTGTGTAGTTGTCAAGCAAAAGCAAAGGGGTATTACCGATCAGGTCAATCATGGAGTTGTGGATCATGGAACCTCCTTTGGTTAAGAACGCGTTCTAAGCGTTTACTGCGGCAAAAGCCTGCTCCATATCGGCGATAATATCGTCAATGTGCTCTGTGCCGACGGAAAGGCGCAGGGTGTTTGGATAAATATCACATTCGAGCAGCTCTTGCTCACTCATTTGGCTGTGGGTGGTGCTGGCGGAATGCGTGACGATGCTCTTTAGGTCAGCAAGGTTTGCTTCGTTGGAGAACAGCTTAAGCGTCTCTGAGAATTTTAGCGCCGCCTGCCCGCCGCCCTTAATATCGAAGCTGAACACGCTGCCCGCGCCCTTTGGGAAGTAGCGCTGATACAGCTTATGATCGGGATGCCCGGGCAATGCAGGATGATTTACTTTTTCTACCTGCGGGTGCGCCGCGAGATAGTCTACGACCTTCAGTGCGTTTTCTGTATGGCGGTCCATACGCAGGGGCAGGGTTTCGAGCCCCTGTAGGAACAGGAAGGAATGGAAGGGACTCAGGCAAGCGCCGGTGTCGCGCATGACGGTGGTGCGCAGCTTTATGATGTATGCCAGATTGCCGCAGGCCTTGGTAAATACAAGCCCGTGATAGCAGTCGTTCGGCTCGCTGAGACCAGGGAAATTTCCGTTGTCCCACGGGAAGCTTCCGCTGTCGACAACCACGCCGCCGGTGACTGTTCCGTGACCGCCGATGAACTTCGTCGCGCTGTGTACAACAATGTCCGCGCCGTGTTCAAAGGGGCGGAACAGATAAGGCGTGGTAAAGGTGTTGTCCGCAATAGCCGGAATGCCGTGGCGGTGCGCAATTTCTGCAACGGCATCGCAATCAACCACCGAGCAGTTTGGGTTGCCCATGGTCTCGAAAAAGAGCGCCTTTGTGTTGGATTGAATCGCAGCCTCGAAGTTTGCGGGGTCGCTTCCGTCGACAAACGTCGTAGTAATACCAAGGTCGGGCAGGGTATGCGCAAAAAGATTAAAGGTGCCGCCATAAATGCGCTTATCAGAGACGATATGGTCGCCCGCCCTGGCAATATTTTGGATGGCATAAAGCGTTGCGGACATACCTGAGGCGGTGGAAATTGCCGCAACACCGCCCTCGAGCGCCGCCATGCGCTTTTCAAAAACGTCATTTGTGGGATTGCCCAGGCGGGAATAGATATTGCCCGCCTCAGTCAGATCAAACCTTGCCGCAGCAGCGGCAGCGCTGGGGAATACATAGGCGGTTGTGGCGTAAATCGGTACGGCGCGGGAATCGGTTGCGGGATCGGGCTGCTCCTGCCCCGCGTGTAAAACCAGGGTTTCAAATTTGTAATTATGATTCATAATGTTACCTCCAAATTAAATTTGTAATAGCGAAAGACTTGAGTTGCTTGGATATTTCGGCGCGCCGAGGTCGCCGCGCCCTACACAAAAAGCAAAATCGTTCATCCATTACAGGTCACATTCGTTCTTTTAACCCCAAAAGGCGGGGCATCTGGCGAATGTGCAAAACGAAAAATCTCATAGCGCTTCCTCCTTTTGGATTTTTTGCAATCACTGTTTGACATTTCTATTAAAACATGATACTATGTTTGCGTAAAAAAATCAAGCCTTATTTTTAGGAGATGCGATATGCCCATTACGGAATTTTTGTCGCGCAACGCCGCGCACTACGGCGACGAAATCGCTCTGGTAGAAGTCAACCCGCAGGTGCGCGAGCTCCAGACACAAACGCAGGAGTGGAAAGAGATGGACCTTGTGGAACATGATTTCCATGCGGGCTACCGAAAAACGCTGACCTGGCAGGCCTTTGACGAGCAGGCAAACTGCTTTGCAAATTATCTGCTGGAGTCCGGCGTGCAGACCGGGGACAAGGTCGCGATCCTGATGATGAACTGTATTGAATGGCTGCCGATTTATTTCGGCGTGCTGAAATCAGGCGCCGTTGCGGTTCCGATGAACTTCCGCTATTCCGCGGACGAGATCGCCTATTGCCTTGACCTTGCGGACATAGACGTATTGGTCTTTGGTCCCGAATTCATCAGCCGCATGAATGCCATTCAGACGAAAATCAACCTGCGCGAGCAGCTTTTCGTCGGCGAGCAGTGGGAGCGCCCCGGCTATGCGAAGCCCTATGCTGCCGCGGCGCGCTGCAGCTCTAAACCGCCTTTAACCGTGCTGCACGACGAGGACGTGGCCGCGATTTATTTTTCTTCGGGAACAACCGGCTTTCCGAAGGCGATTTTGCACAACCACCGCGCGCTGGTCTGCGCCTGCGAGGTGGAGCAGAAGCACCATGGGCAAACGCACGACGATGTTTTTTTATGTATCCCGCCGCTGTATCATACGGGGGCGAAGATGCACTGGTTCGGGAGCCTGCTCAGCGGCGGCAAGGCGGTGCTTTTGCGCGGGACGCAGAGCCGCTGGATCCTCGAAACCGCCGCGTGGGAGGGCGTAACGATTGCGTTTTTGCTCGTACCCTGGACGCAGGATATTCTGGACGCGCTGGACGCGGGCGAGCTGAAGCTTGAGGACTACGACTTATCCGCCTGGCGGCTGATGCACATCGGCGCGCAGCCCGTGCCGCCGAGCCTGATCCGCCGCTGGATGCAGCGGTTTCCGAAGCACCAATATGACACGAACTACGGGCTTTCAGAATCCATCGGACCGGGCTGCGTCCACCTGGGCGTAGAAAACATCGATAAAGTCGGCGCGATTGGCAAGGCGGGCTACGGCTGGCTGACGCGCATTGCGGACGAGCAGGGCAACGCTGTGCCGCGCGGCGAGGTGGGCGAGCTTGCGGTGAAAGACCACGGCGTGATGCTTTGCTATTATAAAGACCCGGACGCAACCGCCGCTGTGCTGAAAGACGGCTGGCTTTTTACGGGCGACATGGCGCGCGAGGACGAGGATGGCTTTATTTATCTTGTTGACCGCAAGAAGGACGTGATCATCAGCGGCGGGGAGAATATCTATCCCGTACAGGTGGAGGACTTTTTACGGTCGCACCCAAAAATTAAGGACGCGGCGGTAATTGGGTTAAGCGACCTGCGCCTGGGCGAAATCGCGGCGG
>JAVBSB010000060.1:0-11510 GCA_031547365.1 Oscillospiraceae bacterium
GTTCCAGATCACGGTGCCGCTGCCTTTTATGGCGTCCGCAAACAGCTCGCGTGTCTTTTCGCCTATATCAAGACCCATCCAGCCGTCGGGAATTTCGTTGGAAGGCACAGTCTTAAACGCAGTGTTCGGGTCAAACGCCAGCCCCACAACCGTATCCACGGGCAGCAGGAAGCGCACGCCCTTGTCCTTCGCCTTTTGCAGCATTTCGAGCGCAAGGTCAAACTTGTCGCTCTCACAAAGGGATGTGCCCACGCCAAAGCCCTGCGCCGCAAAAAAAGTATATGCCATACCGCCGCCGACAATCAGCGTATCAACTTTTTCCAGCAGGTTACTGATCACGCCGATTTTATCGCTGACCTTTGCGCCGCCAAGAATCGCAACCAGCGGCTTTTTCGGGTCTTCCAGCGCGCCGCCCATGTAGCTGATCTCTTTCAGCATCAGATAACCGCACACGGCGGGCAGGTAGTCCGCTACGCCTGCGGTGGAGCTGTGCGCTCTGTGGGCAGAACCAAACGCGTCGTTGACGAAAATATCCGCCAGCGCCGCAAATTGCTTGCTCAGTTCGGGGGCATTCTTTGTTTCGCCCGCTTCAAAGCGCACGTTTTCCAGCAGCATGGCTTCGCCTTCGTTAAGCCCTGCCGCAAGCGCCTGCGCACTTTTTCCAACAACGTCGTCCGCCATTTTTACTTCAAAGCCCAAAAGCTCGCTTAGGCGCGCGGCGACAGGCTTCATTGAAAATTCCGGGTCAACCCCGCCCTTCGGCCGCCCAAGGTGCGAGCAAAGAATTACTTTTGCGCCGTTATCCAGTAAATATTGAATGGTCGGCAGCGAGGCAACAATGCGCTTGTCGCTTGTGATCTTCCCGCCGTCCAGCGGCACGTTAAAATCGCAGCGCACCAGCACACGCTTGCCTTTTACGGCAACGTCTTCAATGGTTTTCTTGTTCAGTACATTCATGAGGTAAAAATCCTTTCTTCAATACAAAAAATTACTATTATATTTTAATATAGTTTGGCTTTTTTTGCAAGAAGTATTTTGAATTTTATTATCGCAGACAGTCTTAAAAGTATGTCGGGGCACATTTTCATGCACCCCGACTACTTTTTGAACGTTTCTGGTGTTCAACATCCCATTGCGCTAACAACTCGCACCGCCAGGGCAGCTGAAGCGCGTAAACACACTATAGCGCTGTTTTGCTAAAGCGTCAAGGCGTTTGCGCATAAAACCCGCTTAAATTATGGTCGATTTTATGCGGCTGGAATAAGCTGACAGTTTTCCACCGTGTGCAGTGGAAAAAGCAGGGGAAAACCTGCCTGTTTCTGGGCAATAGAAAAAACCTGCTTTACGGCAGGTTTTCGTCATTATTACCATATATTGGGCTTATTGCTCGGCAAAACCGGAATTCACTAAATTCACGAGGTCTTCAACGGCGGTTTCCTCGTCCGCGCCGCCGGCTAAAATACGGATATTCGTGCCGCCGACGATTCCGAGCGAAAGTACGCCGAGCAGACTTTTCGCGTTAACGCGGCGGTCTTCGCGTTCAACCCAGATAGAAGACTTAAATTCATTTGCTTTTTGGATAAAAAATGTTGCCGGACGGGCATGCAAACCAACGTGATTTTGAACTGTAACTTCTTTTGAGTACATCTTCGCGCTCCCACCTTACTTAATTTGCTTAAAAGTAAGCAATATTTATTTCCTATTGCCATTATAACACTTTTTTTTCATACGTCAACGGCTTTTATACGAATTCGGATACAAGTCCAAACCAACCAAATAGTTCGTATGTATCCTTGTGCAATTTGACAGTCAGCGCCCCGTCATTTTTTTGTTTAATGCCGATCTCAATCCAACATATGCCACCGGCGCTATGCTTCTCCCCTCCATACAGTAGCTGCGCAGGCTTCTACGCTGCCTAAAATCATAGCATCGTCATAAATTTCGTCCATTTCTCTGCGCAGCGCGTCCGCCGCGGCCTGCGCCTGATATGCCTCCCCCAGCAGCTCGCGTATCGTCCTGCGGCAAAAGCGCAGACGGCAGCGGTGCTCCTGTAATGTCTCTTTATCAAAAAATCGCGCCGCCTGTATATGCTGCGCGCCGTCAAAGCCGATCGGGTGCCTGCGGTTTGCCGTTGCGCAGCAAAGCCCCAGCGCAGGAATCAGCAGGTGCTCCGGCTCTCCCGCGGGCGACAGCAGGCACGGGCACGTGACCACGTCCAGCCCGTTGCCTAAGGCATACGCCCGCAATAAGTTCCACAGGAGGGGCGCGGCGACGCCTGACTCGTCCTCCAATACCACCGCCTTATCGCAGACCGTTTCCAGTCCGCTGCGCCGCAGCAATAGCCCTTGCCCTGTTACAGCTGTCAAAAAGCGGTGGGTTTCTCTGCCGATGCGCCCATTCGGCGGCGGAAAATACCGCGTTGCCAAACGGGAGGCAAGGCGCTCTATTTTTGGCATATTCAACGTTTCGCTCACCACGAAGGTCATATCCTTTTTCATTGCCCGCGCCGCCCGTAAAAATCGTTCCGCCCGCAGCAAATCCCGCTGCCACGCGTTATACAGCGCGCTCAGCTCCTCCCGCCGCGCCCGCAGCAAATGATTGTTCCGGCAGCCGTCTAACGAGAGCACCTCCTCCCCCGCGCCGGGCAGCTTCGCTTCAATCGAATACGGCGCTTCCGCGTCGAGCACACAAAGCTTTTGCGCGGGCAGCCTTACGGCGCAGCGCCGTTCTTTTCCCGGTGCGTCCCAAAAAACCTCCGCAGGTTGCTGCTCCGCCTGCGCCAATCGGCTCAGTTCGCCCAAAAATAAGTTTGCGGCGCTGCCGTGTCCGCTTTTTAACAGCACAGCGCGCCAGCCATCTTCCACAGGACACAGCTCTGACAAAAACGCCATGCTGCCCTCCGCCGTATTGCTGCGTAAAAAGCAGCATTGCTCCGACAAGCCTCGCACGGGTTCTGACGCTTGCGCACACATAAAAAGCCCCCTTCGCAAGTCTACGTGTTTGACTGCTCCATTCTATGCGGCGCGGGCTTGGCTCGTGCGGGCAAAATTTTCTATATGTATAATATACATTTATGACAGCCAAAATTTGTATATATGCTTGACAAATCAAAATAAACATGTATAATAAATGTATATTCGTTTAATAGGGGTGATGTTTATCCATTTAACCAAAGTTTTTATCGACGGTAAAGAGGGTACGACCGGTCTGCGCATTTACGATAGGCTGCGCGCCCGCACAGACATTGAATTGCTCCTGTTGAGCGACGCCGAGCGAAAAGACCCTGTGCTGCGCGCTGAGATGATTAACGCCTCCGATTTGGTGTTTCTCTGTCTGCCGGACGATGCGGCGCGGCAATCCGCCGCTCTGGTAAAAAACAATACAACCAGGCTCATTGATGCCTCTACGGCGCACCGCACAGCGCCCGGCTGGATTTATGGCTTGCCCGAGCTTTCGTCCGCGCACAAAAACGCCGTTGCCGAAAGCCGCCGCATCGCAATTCCGGGCTGCCACGCGGGCGGATTTGTCCTGCTGGTTTACCCGCTGATCCGGGCGGGCGTTCTCCCTGCCGAGGCACAGCTGGTCTGTTTTTCGCTCACCGGCTACAGCGGCGGCGGCAATAAAATGATCGCACAATACCGGCAGGACAAAGCCGCGCTGCGCGCGCCGCGCCAGTACGGACTTGCGCAGACGCACAAGCACCTGCCCGAAATGCAGACCATACCAGGTCTTCGGCTGCCCCCCATTTTTTGCCCGACGGTTGCTGACTATTATAGCGGCATGGAGGTTACAGTCCCGCTGTTCGCTTCTCAGCTGACAAAGCCCTTCGGCAAAGAAGCGCTTTACGACCTCTATCAGTCCCATTATGCCGACGCGAGGCTTATTCGCACCGCCCGCCATGATGACGCCGCGTTTCTGGCTGCCGACGCCTTTTCCGGCAAAGACACCGCCGAACTTTCGGTTCACGGCAATGCCGACCGCCTGCTATTGACTGCCCGCTTCGACAACTTGGGCAAAGGCGCATCGGGCGCGGCGATTCAATGCATGAATTTGGCGCTTGGCATGGATGAAACCCTCGGTCTTGTACTATAAGCTTTCGTATACCATAAAAAAGGAGAACCACATGGAATTGGTCAAAGGCGGCGTCTGCGCCGCAAAGGGATACCGCGCGGCAGGTGTACACTGCGGAATCCGTAAAAACAGAGACAAAAAAGATCTTGCCCTCATTGTCAGCGATGTAAAAGCAGCGACAGCGGCTGTTTATACACAGAACCTTGTAAAAGGCGCGCCGCTCATTGTTACCGCAAAAAATCTTGCGGACGGTGCCGCGCAGGCGATTATTTGCAACAGCGGCAACGCGAACACCTGCAACGCTGACGGCGAAGTCGTCGCCGGCGCCATGTGCGGGCTGGTCGAAGCCTACACCGGTATCCCCGCAGAGGACGTTGTCGTTGCGTCTACAGGGGTTATAGGTCAGCCGCTTGATATCACCCCCATCGCAGACGGTATGCCGGCGCTCGTTTCCGGCTTAGGCTGTAACAGCACCGACGCCGCGCAGGCCATTATGACCACCGATACCGTTGTGAAAGAGGCTGCGGTTTTGTTTGAACTCGGCGGAAAGCAATGCACGCTCGGCGGCATTGCCAAGGGCTCCGGCATGATACACCCGAATATGGCTACGATGCTTGTTTTTATCACAAGCGATGCGGCGATTGCCCCGGCAATGCTGCAAAAGGCTTTGCGTGCCGATGCGGAGAACAGCTTTAATATGATCAGCATCGACGGCGATACCTCCACCAACGACATGGTGGTTGTGATGGCCAACGGCATGGCGGAAAATAAAACCATCACCTGCGAAAGCGATGACTACGCAGCATTCTGCCTGGCGTTGCATACGGTAACCGCCTGCTTGTGCAAACAGATCGCGAAGGACGGCGAAGGCGCAACAAAGCTGCTTGAGTGCCGTGTCCGCGGCGGCGCGGACAACCGGACCGCGAGGGCAGTCGCGAAGGCTGTCATCTGCTCCAGCCTGTTAAAAGCCGCTATGTTCGGCGCCGATGCGAATTGGGGCAGGGTGCTTTGCGCCGTCGGCTACAGTGGGGTGGATGTTGATATCAATCAAATCGATGTCGCCTTCTCGTCCGCGGCAGGGCATGTCCCTGTCTGCCGCGGTGGAAGAGGCATCGAATTCAGCGAAGATAACGCGAAGCAAATCCTGCTGCGGGATGAAATCACAATCGAAATTGATTTACACGCCGGCAGCTGTACCGCTGCGGCATGGGGCTGCGACCTGACCTATGATTACGTAAAAATCAACGGCGATTACCGTACATAAGGAGGGAGCTGACATGAACTTAAATTATACAAACGCCCAGCGCGCCGAGGTGCTGATTCACGCCCTGCCGCACATCAAAAAATATTCGGACAAAATTATTGTCATTAAATACGGCGGCAATGCCATGCTGAACGAAGAGCTTAAGCGTTCCACAATGAAGGACATCGTTCTGCTCACGCTGATCGGCATTAAGGTGGTGCTGATCCACGGCGGCGGACCCGAAATCTCCGATGCGCTGAAAAAAACAGGCAAAGACAGCCAATTCATCGACGGCTTGCGTATTACGGACAAAGAGACCGCCGAGACCGTACAGATGGTGCTTGCGGGCAAGGTCAATAAAAACCTGGTCAACCTCATCGGCAGCGTCGGCGGCAGCGCCGTTGGCGTCAGCGGCATAGACAATCAGCTGATTCTTGCCGAGCAGCAGAGCGAAAAGCTGGGTTATGTCGGCAAAATTACGAAAATTAACCCCAAAATTATCTTTGACCTGCTGGACAAAGGCTATATCCCCGTTATATCCACCGTCGGCTGCGACAAGCACGGCAATGTTTACAATATAAACGCGGATATGGCAAGCTCCAGAATCGCCGGCGCGATTCAGGCAGAAACCATGCTCGCTATGACCGATATCGCCGGTGTCATGCGCAACGTCCAAGACGAAAGCTCGCTGATCTCCGTTGTACACGTCGATGAAATTGACGCCCTCATCCAAAGCGGCGTCATCAGCGGCGGCATGATTCCCAAGGTGAATTGCTGCGTGGAGGCGATTCATTGCGGGGTTAAAAAGGTCTTCATCATCGACGGCCGCGTGCCGCACTCCATCATTATAGAAATCCTTACCGATGAAGGCATGGGTACTATGTTCACCAACCAGGAGGTGACGGGATGAACCTCAAAAACATTGATGCGCAATACACAGCTGATACCTATGCGCGCTGCGGCGTTGCGTTTGTGCGCGGCAGCGGGTCCTTGCTTTATGATGAAGCCGGAAAAGAGTACATTGATCTCGGCAGCGGTATTGCTGTCAACTCGTTCGGCAGCGGGAACGAAGCATGGGTTGCCGCTGTTACAAAGCAGGCGCAAACGCTTGCGCATGCTTCAAACTTATACTGTACCGCCCCGCAGGCTCTGCTTGCGCAGACGCTCTGCGAGCGCACGGGGCTGCAAAAGGTTTTCTTCTCCAATTCCGGCGCGGAAGCCAACGAATGCGCCATTAAAGCCGCACGCAAATATGCGAGCGACAAATATGGCGACAGCAGCCACAGTACGATTATTACGCTGCAAAACAGCTTCCACGGCCGTACGCTCACGACTGTGTCCGCCACGGGTCAGGCGGGTTTTCACGAGCACTTCGCCCCTTTTACGCAGGGCTTTGTTTATGCTGAGCCAAACAACATTGAAAGCATAAAAGCTCTGCTTCACCAAAACCGGTGCTGCGCCATCATGATCGAGCTGATTCAGGGCGAGGGCGGCGTCTGCGTTTTAGAGCAAGCCTTTGTCAGCGAAATTGCGGCGCTTTGCGCCGCGCACGGACTCCTGCTGATAATTGACGAGGTGCAGACGGGCAACGGCCGCACGGGCGAGCTGTATTGCTATATGCATTATAATCTTGCGCCCGATATTGTCACCACCGCAAAAGGACTCGGCGGCGGTCTGCCAATCGGCGCAACGCTGTTCGGCGAAAAGACAAAGCACACCCTAACCGCAGGCACGCACGGCTCCACGTTCGGCGGCAACCCTGTCTGCTGCGCGGGCGCCCAATGTATTTTAGACATGATAAACGCCCCGCTTTTGACCGAGGTAAAAGCGAAGGGCGAATATATAGTCAATCAGCTGCAGCATACAAAGGGGGTCAAAGCTGTCCGTGGCATGGGATTGATGCTCGGCATCGAAACCGAAAAAGACGCGAAGGAGGTCGTGCGCCTTTGTATGGAGCGGGGCGTAGTCTGTCTAACCGCAAAGGCGAAGGTTCGTCTGCTCCCCGCGCTGAACATTCCGTTTGAGCTGCTTGCGCAGGCAATAGAAGTGCTCAAGTCCTGCCTTGGCTGATTGCGGTACAACAAATAACGTCAACAAATGTCCAGTGTCCCCTCAATGCCCTCCAGCGCGCCTGGTACCAGCTCCCGCGCCATACACCACTGCGCACGCTTCGCATTATCGGTCACATGAAAGATTCCATATTCAAACGTTGGTCGAAAGCCCAGCCTGCGGTATATCTCCGGGTCTCCGCACAGGAACGCTGCCGAGTACCCCATTGCTGCTGCCCGCGTAAAAGCCTCCTCCGTCATTGCCCGCGCAATGCCCTGCCGAAAATAGCTGGGATGCACACAGATGGGTGAAAGCACCAGCGCTTCCTGCTTATCCCCGGGCGTTGTGATATACATCCGATAAAGCACGATTTGTCCGACGATTTTGCCGTCCTCTTCTGCCACAAGCGAAAGCGCAGGAATGAAGACATCCTTGTTCCTTAGCTCGTTTAAATAATCCGCCTCCGTGCCGTCGCCGTGCGGCGCCGTCGCAAACGACAGCGTCACAAGGTCATACACTTCGCCGTAATCCGAAGGCTTTTCCTGCCGAATATTCATTGCTGCCCTTTCATCTGCGCGCACAATCCATTCTCCGTGCCGCAAGCCGCTCAACCGCCCTTAAACAGTCTGCCCTCCAAAAAGCCGTCGAAAATATGGATGAGCTGATCAATGAACCGCACGCCGGTCGCATAACGGTTGCTGAGACTGTTTTCTGTTCCGGGAAACGGCATAAAAAAGTTGTCGCGCGGCAAATCTGTCGTTGAGATATTCCACGCCACAAAAGCGAGCAAAACACATACCCAGACAGCGCGCAGCCACCACAAGGCTTTCTTCTCTTTCAGCGGTAGCAATAGCAATACCGCCGATGCAATCAACAGCGTTCCCGAGGTCACCTTGTCCCCAATGAGTATGACAATCCCGAACGCGCCCATCAGCAAAATTCCAAGGTATTTCAAAGCTTTCATTTGCTTAGCCGCCTTATTATAATCTTAAATCATATTCTACCGCAACCCCGCGGATTCCGCCTTGTAAAACGCGCTGTTTGAGAATCTCCCGTTGTGCACCACAGTGCCGAAATAATCCTCAAGAGATGAAATTGTATGAGGAGTGGTAAACCGCAGCCGAATAGCCTGCTTTTTAAGCGGGATCGGATTGCCGTCATAAATGGCGTTGAAATAATTGAGAAAATCATAGTCGAACTCAAATGTTTTTTCTGTTTTAGATCCTGCACCTGGCAATAGAATGCTCTCGCGCTGGCAACTCAGCAACTGCGTGAGCAGCTCCTGTTCCAAGCTGAACCGCTCCAAAAACACTGTCACATCTTCATAGAAACGATCCGGCTCCAGCACCGCGCGGCCAAAAAAGTACTGATCCTCAAACATGCGCCCAAAGCTGAAGCCCGGGATTTGCAGGGGCTCCGGCTCTTTACCGTGGATCCCGTCGGCAAAATTGCGTTCCATGCGGGCCATGGTTGCGCCGAGTAAGGTAGCTGGATGCCCATGGCAGAAATCAAGCAGGTGCAGATAAAATGCGGCATAGGACACTATTTTCTCCGTATGCAGGTACATCGCGACCAAGCGCAGCAGGCCAAAGCCGTGTGCGCCCTGCGCCAGAAGCATAAAATAATTGGCGGTTAGCCAGTCGGCGTGAGGCATATCCGAAGTTTCGTGCACCATGTCGATGAATTCATCAATTTGCTCTGCTTGCGATGCGTCTTCCATGATCGGCTTGAGTATTCTGCGAGTGGTACAAATTTTGTATTTTTCGCGATAGGCGGGGTTGGCCATGGGTGCGTTGGGCAACAGATTGCAGGGGAAGTATTGAATTCCTTCGTGCTGCCCAAGCGTATACAGTTTCTCAACGCCGGCGCAAAAACTTTGCAGTGTTTCCCCCGGCAGACCCAAAATCAGGTCAGTGTGGGTTCTAACCCCAGCATGGCGGAAGCGGCGAATCCACTGTGAAATCGTTGCGTCGTCCAAGTTCTTCCGCCCGATGTTGCGCAGAACTTCGGGCGAAAGGCTCTGCACCGCAAAATTTGGTCCAACCCTGTCAAGCCCGCTTATGCTAAGCTTTTCGGCAATGCGGAATACACGCTCGTTGATGACCTTTGTCGTGTTATAATTAAACAACTACGGGTATCCGGTGCGCTCGCGTGCGACGATGAGAGCATCAAGTATATCCTCGTCCCGGGGGAGAATGCCAAAATTTCCGTCAGCGCAGTAAATATATTCCACTTTATTTGTGCACAGCCATTCGATTTCGGCCATGATACGTTCCATGGAAAACGGGCGCACTTTGGATTTGTACTGTCCCCAATCGCAAAAAGCGCAGTGGTTGGGGCAACCCCGGTTGGTTTCCCAAACGATGCTCCATTGAATCTCTGGGTGCATCGCGATCACCGGGGCAAACACACCCTCAACGTAAGGCGACGGAAGATCATCTACCGATTCCGGCACAGCATCGGGGTTCGTATGAACTATCGAATTGTTGCGCCAGGAAAGCCCGGGCACGACCATGAAATCTGGTTGAGCTTTAGCAAGCTCAGTTAGTAATGCCTGAAAGCCGAATTCCCCTTCGCCATGGATCAAAAAATCTACATAGAATAATTCATCCAACATATCACCGCCTGGCGGTACATTGTGCCCACCAAAGAGAATGTAACAATCCGGATAGAGCTCTTTTACCGCCCGGGCAAGGACCTTATTGTATTCTGTATTCCAGCTCGAGCAGGAAAAACCCACAAGGAACGGATTCTCTATGCGAGCGACAACGGTGTTAACCGGCTCACGCAAAAAGAAAAGTTCTTGTAAGACATAATTTACAGTCACAGCAGGCGCTTGCCTGGCATAAGCCCATAACGCACCTACAGCATAAGGCAGGTAGGCGGTTGTGCGCGTTGGCAATTTGCGCACGATATCTACCTGCACAAGATAAATATTCTTTTTTGCTGCCATACCAACCTCCATTGCGCCGCATCGCGCGGCGCTCTCTAATCAAGCGTGAAAAGATGGTAGCCCAAACAAGGCGTGAACTTCTTTTCACGCTATTACCCCTTCGTCCCAGGGTTGCGCTGTACGGCTACCGGAATCTTTGGTGTTTTATATGTTTGCCCCAAACAATAGGAACAGGCAGAAAGTGCAGGTCTTTTATGCAGCCTTTTGAGCTCATCGTGGAATGCGGCAGGGCTGGTGCTACGCAAATTAATATAGTCCTCTTTGCAATCCGGAATCAGTTTTTCGAGCATTAAAGTGGCGGATTCACTACATAAATGGAGCGTACCCCAGCAACAGACATAGCCCAACTGCAAAACACATACGCGAAACCGCCGCGTTGGCGAGCCATCCTTCAATTTTCCCCATTCCCCTGTATCAACCCAGTGTGCGCCAACTTCGTGGATATAATGGATATCATTTTCCTCCAGACTAGCCTTCAGTTGCTCAACGCTGGGTTGTAACGTGATAGAATATCTGCTGATTTTTACGGTTGCTTTCGTTTTGCGAAGCACCGATAACACCTTTGCCTCCGGAAAAATAGTGCCATTGGTGATCAGACTGATGTTGCCGACCTTGCCCGAATTTGCACAAACCCATACGATTTGATCTAGATTGGGATGCAAAAATGTTTCGCCGCCGGTAATGAGGACATCATAGATATAGTCAACACAGGAAAGAAGGGCTTGAATATCCGTAATCAGTTCATCAATATCTCTGTCGTTTTGATTTTTCATGTCGGGGCAATGCCCCAGACATTTGTCGCACTTGAGCGTACAGCGCGCTGTTATGATGATAGAAACGCGGGGCAGCACGGTGCGCTTTCGCCGCTTATCATATAGATGACGAGCAAATGCACGCGGTACCTGCATCGCGACTGGGAGTAGACCTTTCAGGTAGAGTTTGCTGTTTTGATATGCGTTGAAGGTGGACTTGGAGACAATGCCGCAAAGCGGCGGGCAGGAGCGAAATATATGGATCTGCATCCTCCAAAACAACCGTACGATGGGCTCGGCAAGTTTTTTCGATAACGCGGTTTTCATTCAACCGCCCCTTTCTCGCGGCGTTCCGGAGCACGCTGCATGGCCGGCGGAATCTTTGGCGAATGATAGCTTTGCCCAAGGCAGTACGAACAGGCGGAAACGCAGTTTTTTTGGT
>JAVBSB010000038.1:0-4668 GCA_031547365.1 Oscillospiraceae bacterium
GCGCAAGCTCTCATTTTTGCGCGGCGGAAAAGCAATTCCGCTTCCCGCTTGAATTTGGCGGTCAGCCGCCTCCTACCGCGCAGCGCACCGCAACAGCCGCCGGCGCGGCAATCCTCGGCAAAAGCGAAGGCAAGCATCCGCGCATTTCGCGCATTATCTTTGGGCGCGTGATGGATCTGGGCATAAAAAACGCCAACGAAATGGGTGCAGCCATGGCGCCCGCAGCCTGGGACACCTTGCGACGTTTTCTCGAAACAGGCGCAAATCCAAGCGACTACGACCTGATTCTTACAGGCGACCTGGGCGGTATAGGCGCAACGCTCTTTCGTGAGCTTGCGCAGAAAGAAGGGGCGGTTGACCTCGCAGCGCGGCACAAGGACTGCGGACTGCTGCTTTATGACACCGAAAATCAGGACGCGGGCGCCGGCGGTTCGGGCATAGGCTGTTCTGCCGCGGTGCTTTGCTGCGAAATCCTGCCAAAGCTGCGCAGCGGCGCACTGCGGCGGGTGTTGTTCATCGGTACAGGCGCGCTGCTGTCAACTGTATCACCCCTACAGGGCGAAAGCATTCCCGCCATTGCGCACGGGGTGGAGCTCATCGGCGAAGCTTAAAATAAAATAAAGGAGAGAGAACGCGAGCATGAACGAGGCAAATATATCTCAGGCGCTTAAGACCTACCGCACAGCTGCGCGGGCAGCAAAGGCCTTTCAGGTTGCACACGCAGTGGCGCTCGGCTGCGCAGCGGCATCTTTAGCTGTGGGCGGCTTACGCACCGTAAAACGCCTGCGTGAAAGAAAATAGGCAGATAAAAGCGCCATCGGAATCGACGGCGCTTTGTTTATCGCAGAATTCAAACGCTACTCCGCCGCAGGCGTCTCCGGTTCGCTGCCGGACGGCGCCTCCTCCTCCGCTTGATTCAGCGCGTCCAGCGCCAATTGCCGCCGCTCGCTGAGCTCTTCAACCATCTGTTTGTGGCGTTTACCGTTGATATTAAAAAACAGCATGGGGATAACGCTGAGCAGCGACATGGACGCTACCAGCAAGGGGAACAAATAGAACAGGCTGGCCTTTGTATTCGCCGGCATCAGCTCAGGCGTTTCCGCGAACTGCTTATATTTCAGCGCAACCAGCAGCCCGTTGGTTGCAGAGCTCGTAATGTTGCCGACGATGCGGGTGAGAGTATTCGTCAGCGCGCTGACCGTTGCCTCGTTGCGCTCGCCAAACTTATACTCGTTGTAATCATAGGCGGTCATAGAAAGCATACCCGGCAAAATATTATAAAACCCCGTAGTCAGTCCGTGCAACGCATACCAGAAGATGAAGCGCCCAAACACCTGATTGGGGGTATATTGCTCAAAAGGATATAAAGAAAACAGCATTGCGGCATAGCATAGCACGGTTAATAGCTTTGTACCTATATAGAGCACTTTATCGTCGATCCATTTTCTTATGATCGGCGCAGCCACAAGGGATATACCGGTGGTAACGATAGAAGCCAGGCTGGAAAAAGCAAGCAGGGCGGCGTAGTTATCCTTGATATTTACCAATTCCCAGCCGAATATGTTCAGGGTTATGGTCTCTTTCGCAAAGTTTGCGATAAACATATAGGTCATCAGACCATAGCCCACGCCCATCCCCTGCCCCAATACATCGGAAATCATGATTAGAAGCAGCGGCTTATTGTGCAAAAACTGCGTATAGACATCCCTGAGCTTCGTAACCTCTTCTTTTTTGAGTTCCACAATGCGTTCTTTCGTGGAGATGATATACCAGAAGGCGAACGGGATCGTAATACCGCTTACGACAATCAGGCTATAAAAATAGCGTTCCGCGTCGCTGATGTGAGGCAGCAAAAAGGCGAGCCCGGCGGCGATATAGGTGCCTGACGCGCCGAATATTGAGCCTATAATGCTTTCCATGCCGGCTATATAGCCGCGTTCTGTCTGGTTTGTAGTGCGGCGCGCACCCAGCGCAGTGTGCGCAGAATCGAAAAATGTACGTACAATATCGCTAAGCAGGCTGAGCGTTACCAAATAGATTATTTTTGAAACATCACCGGCACCGGGAAAAAACTGCCTGATCGGCACAGCCTGAAATACGTAAATCAGCTGCACCGGTACAAGCATGATCAACATCCAGGGCTTAAACCTTCCCCATTGCCCCATGGGTTTTCTGCGTTTATCCAGAATATTCGCAACGATTACGTCGTTCGCGATGTCCCAAAAGCCCAGAATGAATATAATTGTGCTATAGACCATAAAGCCTTTTTCGCTTAGCCCGATGAAGGTAGACGCCACCAGCCCCCCGAAAAAGGCGCGCAGCGCAGCGCCTGTTCTGTCAAGCATAATGTACGACCCAAAGGACACATACTCTTTTTTTGTCACTTTCTCTTTGACATCCGAAGCGATTGCGTTACGAAAAAAACCCATCCCCATCCTCCTGTTCAAATACTATATTTATAGATCAATTTTAAATGCATCTGCCATTCGCGCGACCAGCTGCAACAGCAGCTTAAAAAAGCAGTCGGATACATTGACATTGAAATAATCGCACAGCGGCGCAAGCAGGTCTGTAATGGCGCTGCCTGCGCTGCGCAGGCATTCGCATATTCGCTCCCAAAAAGTGAGCGGGTCGTCTACGCCTTCTTCCGGCGTCAGCATACCATGGTAGCGCCCCATCCAATAGGGTAAGGTATAAGTTGTGGAGCTTTCCATCGTATTCGGCGAGTTATTGCTGTTGAGTTTATAGGATGAGGTATTGTATTTATGTAATGCGCGCTCGTCGGGCGCCGCCACGGTATAGTCGAGCTTCGTAATGCCCAGTATCATCATGACCGCCTGCATAATACCGCTCTGCTCAAGAAATACCCGCGAGGTCGGTATGCTGTAGCCCAAGCCGCAGCGGCTGTCTATGCCCAGCATATCCCCCAGGTCGTATTCGCCTATGTCGTCGCGCAACGGATTCGATGCCTTCCATTGTCTGGTATCCACGGGGTGCCGGCTGAGCGACCACGCCGCTGTTTTGACCAACGGATTGCCGTAGGCATCCTTTTTCTTCTCATTCGGATGCCCCAATTGATAGATATAGTACCACAGCGGATTTTCGCTGTACTTAATGGACCTCCACCATGCATCCAGACCTTTTTGGTATTTTTTCGTCAGCGCGGCGTCTTCTTCCAGCTGAAAAATCACATAATACGCCAGCATCGCCATTTCTTCGTTTGAGTAATTTAGAAAATTACGGATTAAGTACTCCTTCGCCTTTTTGCCGATTAAAAACGCAGGTATACCGAGTTCCCCTGCCATGAGCTCCACTGCGTGTTCCCAGCGCTCCCAATATTCGCTCACCAGGTCAGCGTATTGGTATGCCTCCCCCTCCGCCAGCAAACGATATTCATTTTCCCACTTTTGTTCGCCGGTAACATAGGCTGCCAGCTTAAAGGTGTCCAGCAAAATCAGGCTGTTCAGCGAAGCGTCCGTAATGGTTTGGTAGCTGTAGAACCACGCGCGCTCAAACTTTGCCCACATGGTCGGCTGCCCCGTTGCGTCCAGCAGGCTATAGCCGTTGTCCACAAGGTGCTGCGCATAATTACGTACCGTGTCTGCGATGATGCGCTTGAGCTCCGGGTCGTCCGGTCCGAGTATATCATATGCAATTTTGTAAATAAATAGATGCCCTATCACCTCGTCTGAGCTTGTGTCACCCTTATAGACGATGTCGTCGCGCGTAAAAAGCTGCCCTGTCTGCGGATTGGTGACTGTGTCGATCAAACGCATCAGCCGCGGCGGAATTTCGCCGCTTGCGTCCACCGTGATGCCGTCCATGCGTTCGCCGTTTTTTAAGTCATAGCCTGTTGTACAGACAGCCTGATTGCCCTCGATATGATAATACAACGCGTGGTGGTCCATCCAGGC
This sequence comes from Oscillospiraceae bacterium, assembly GCA_031547365.1. Taxonomy (GTDB): domain Bacteria; phylum Bacillota; class Clostridia; order Oscillospirales; family Acutalibacteraceae; genus WRMQ01. The sequence goes on from JAVBSB010000038.1 coordinate 3,915, forward strand.
AGTCTCAGGCTGCCCTTCCAGCGAATAGGTCCGCGCAATAAAGCCCTCCAGCCTGCGGGTGCGCCGCGCATAGTCCGCAGCCGGTTCTTCAATCGGGTTCTTCCATGCCGTTGCCAGGTCAAAGGGCGCAAGAAACGCCGGTTCCATATGACTGCGGTCATAAAACGGCGCGGCGTGCGGAATATTCAGCGACAAATCGTGTCCCGCCAGCAACGCCTGCGAGGACATATCGACCTGAATATCATCAACCGGATTCGTGGTCGGCGGAATAAAGCGGACATATGCCTCAGTTGTACCCTTGCGCGCGGAAATATTCCCAAGCAAAAGCACCGCTTCGGCTGTCTTGGTGGCACGCGCTTTCGCAGCCGCAGCCTCCGCCTGTAATTGCGCATTACCCGGATCTTTTTGCAGCTCCGCCTTAATTGTGCCGTAGCGAAAAATTTCTCCGGCACCATACATTGAGGTCCAAAGACCGTCGTTGTCGTCTTCGCCTGTCACCCAGCCGTCGCCGGAACGGTAAGCCTTCGACATCATCCCGCGGCGTTCGATCCTCTCCCAGGCAGCGTCGCTCATCTGTACGGCTTTGTCCTGCATGGACAGCGCCTCCATGCGGATGTGCGTCACGCCCGCCGGGCTAACCGTCCAAATACCGTTGCCGCCATCAGACGCAATTGCCGTCACCGGGGTTGTATCGTCAGGGAGGTAGCGTGCCGCCATAAAGCGCTGTGTGCGGTTGCGCTCGATTGTTTCGCTC
>JAVBSB010000075.1:0-10552 GCA_031547365.1 Oscillospiraceae bacterium
AGGGGCATGATACCGCCGTCGGGAATTTTCTGTTTGCGGGGACGGGACTCGGCACCGGCGGGCAAAACTCGCTGCGGACGGTCTATACGCTGTTTATGGAGGACTTCGCGTCGGATGGCGGGACTATACTCAGCGGCGGCGCTGTATTGCAATCGAAAAAACTTTATACAAATACTGCTAACGCAGATAACCTTTGGTATTACCGCCAAAGCGGTATACCGACGCTTAACAGCGGTGACACGGTAACGCTCAGAGGCTATGGCTCACCCATCCCCGCAAAGGGCGCAACGCACGAAATGTGCTATAAGCTCAGCGGCGGAGGAGCAAGCGCGCCGATTCTGAATTTTCAGCTGACCGATGCGAACGTTGGTACGCGGTACTATATTGCAGTGCCGAACGCCGCAACCGCCTCCGGCGCACAGCTGTATCCGATAACAACAGACGGAACCGCCAATGTGATTAACACAAACGGCAGAGCCGCGTATCTTTTCGTTTCCACCATGAATCAAACCGTTAGCAAGGTGCCGACTGATTCATGGGCAGCGGCAGGCGGAAGCCAGTTGAGCGGCACAGCGACGCTGTCCCCGAATGTGCCTCAGATCGGTCAAACCGTTACGGCAGCGGTAACAGCCAACGGAAGCAACGATTATCACTATGTATGGACGCTGGACGGGGTAAGTGTCGGCGCGGATTCGGCGGTATATACCATACCGGAAGCAGCTCCCAATGTTGGGAAGATACTCGCAGTCAAAGTAACGTCAACTTCAACGCCGAGCGGGGCTATAGATGCTTCCGCAGCGGCGGCAACAAAGAAAGCACACGGAACAGCAGCCGCTGCCCCCGCATTAGCCAATAAAACGATGACCTCTGTTACATTGACTTCCGTTGCGGGTTACGAGTACTCCAACGGCGGCTTGATCTGGCAAGACAGCCCAATATTTACGCAGCTGGTACCGAATGCGAGCTACGGCTTTTACCAGCGCATAAAAGCCACGGCTACCGTTTTGGCCTCCGCGAGCAGCTCGGTCCTATATGTGGCGACCGATGCCGAATCAGCAGACATAACGCTGAATAAAAGCGGCACAAACACCTTCGCCGCGGCAGCATATGGCTATGCTGCGCAGACGCCGCTGTCCGTCACGGTGACCGGCACGGGCGGGGCTGCGACAGGCGCTCTCACGGCTGTGTTATCCGGTACAAATGCCGATAACTTTGTCCTTTCAAAAACAAACATCGCCAGCCTGGCGCCCGCTGCGACAGACACCTTTACCGTACAGCCCAAAACAGCGCTTCCGGCAGGCACTTATACCGCTACCGTCACGGTGAGCGGCGGCAATGTAACGGCGCAGAGCTTTGCTGTCAGCTTTACGGTGAACAAAGCGGCACTCACGGTTATGGGCGGTACGGCAGCCGCGAAAACCTATGACGGAACAACCGCCGCAACCGTGACGCAAGTATATCTGACAGGCTTAGCCGGCGGAGAAACGCTTGCCATTGATACGGATTTTAAGGTCAACGGCGCCGCGTTCAGCAGCGCCGCGGTTGGATTGCGCAGCGTTAGCGGAACAGTTACGCTGCTGAATACAGCGAAAGCAAACAACTATCAATTAAGCAATGGCAGCCTGAATACAAGCAATGCTGCCATAAACGCAAAGTCGATCACTGTAACCGGTATATCCGCCATAAAAATATATGACGGTACAAACTTTTTTAATAACGAGCTGATCAATTTAAACGGCGCGGCGTTTAACGGTAAGCTTGCGTCGGATACGCTCAGCCTGATAAAAACAGGCGTAACCGGTACGCTTGCAATTGCGAACGCCGGTACGTGCGGTTATTTAATGCTCAGCGGCTCGTTTTCGCTTGGGGGCGCGAGCGCCGGGAATTATACCTTATCCGAACCGCCTAAAGTTGAAGGCGCAATCCTGCATGCTGTAGGCGTATTCGGCAGCCCCGCCGCCATCAATGCAACCTATACGCCCACATTGAAGCTCAGCGATTTAATCCTTCCGCCGGGATATGCGTGGGTGTCGCCAAACACTTTGCTCAATGAAGGCAGCGGACAAAGCTTTCCGGCGACTTATACTGACCCGAGCGGGAACTATATTGCGGCTTCAGGCAGCATTACCGTGAATGTGGAACGGGCGGCTTATCCTGTTGTGCTCAGCGGCGGCACGGGCAGTATGTATAAGGTGGATGCGATCGTGACGATTGTTGCGCCCGCAGCGCCTGTTGGCTGGCAATTTAAACAATGGAACATTAACCCTGCTGTTACGTTTACGAACGGCACCAGCGCATACACTGAAACAGCAGCGTTTATTATGCCCGCGTATGCTGTAACGGCAACTGCGGAATATGAAGAAATTCTTCCCGCGCTATATCCTTTGGCTGTGAGCGGCGGCGCGGGCGGCGGCAGCTATGCGCAGGGGACGGCAGTAACTGTCGCGGCGTCCGCGGCGCCGGAAGGCACGCATTTTAAGCAATGGAGCTTTAGTCCTGCCGTTTCTTTTTTAAACGGCACAAGTATAAGCAGCGCTACGGTTGTATTCACTATGCCTGCTACTGCGGTTATAGCCAAAGCGGTCTACGAAAGCATCGCTGCGAGCTATGCTGTCGCTGTCAGCGGCGGTACGGGCAGCGGAAATTATTCCGTAGATTCGGTTGTGATGATCAAAGCGGCCGCAGCGCCTGCGGGCAAGCAATTTAAGCAGTGGCTTTTCAGCCCCTCTGTCAATTTTTTAGGCGGCACCTCCGCGAACAGCGCAACAACGCTTTTCACCATGCCGAACGAAGCGGTGACAGCCGTCGCGGTATATGAAACGATTCCTCCCGCGGTTTATGCCGTTACGGTTAACGCAGGCAGCGGCAGTGGAGCCTATCAGGCGGGTGAAACTGTTATGCTGAAAGCGGCTGCCCAGAGCGGAAAACGGTTTAAGCAGTGGAGTGTCAGCCCGTCTGTTACCTACTTGGGCGGCACCACAGAAAAAAGCGCCACGGCGATTTTCTCTATGCCTGCCCATGCTGTGACAGCGACAGCTTTGTTTGAAGCTGTAAATGCGACTCTTTCGGTTGAGGTTAACGCGCTCAGGCTCGTGCAGCAGGGGAATTACAGCAACAGCAGCTGGACGGAGTTTTTAACCGCGCTCAATGCCGCGCAATCCGTCATCGACGACGAATCCGCTACAGAGGCGCAAATCGACAGCGCGCACGCTTCGTTGAGCAAGGCGTATGCCGCCCTTAAACAGAACAATTATATACATTTATGGGGCAAAACAACGCGATATGAGGCTACTTTTATTAATCAGCTGCTATGTTATTTGCTGTTCGGCTGGATTTGGATGGCTTTCTGATTCGGCGAGGATTCATGGTTGCATTCCTTACGCGCATCTGCTATACTGGTTTGTAAGCTAAGAATGTGAGGAGGGTCTGCCATGTCGATGAAGACCGAAGCCGCGCAGTTAAATGCACATCCAAATAAAATCGGCATTAAAGAAGCGATCGGTTATATGTTTGGCGACGCGGGAAATCTTTTTGTCCTGACCTTTATTTCTACTTTTTTAAAGATTTTTTACACCGATATCCTTAAGATAGACCCGGTACAGATTGCGGTTCTGTTCCTTCTGACCCGGCTGTGGGACGCAGTCAACGACCCGATCTGGGGTGTAATCGTTGCAAAGCGCAGACCGGGTAAAAACGGAAAATATCTGCCCTATATCAAATGGGTTAGCGTTCCGCTGGGTCTTTCTACGGTCTTGTGCTTTCTTAATTACAGGGGAATTACACAAAACGGTACGCTTATACTTGCGCTGGCATACCTCACCTACACGGCGTTCGGAATGCTCTATACAGGCATGAATATCCCCTACGGCTCATTGGCTTCCGTTGTTACGGACGACCCTGCGGGCAGAACGCTGCTTTCTACGTTTCGCTCCATCGGCGGCGGCTTGGGCGGCGGGATTGTCCTGATACTTGCGCCTATGGTGGTCTATACAAAGGAGGAGCATATCAACAGCGCGGGCGAGGTCGTAAAGTATGACATTACAAGCGCGAGCGGCATGTTGGTTTTTGCGGTCATTATGGCAGCGTTTTCAGTGGCGTTTTACATGCTCTGTTATAAGACCACCAAAGAACGCGTCCCCTCTGAAAAGGAACCGAACGTAGACATGAAGCGCACCTATATGGGCCTTCTGAAGAGTAAGCCCTTTATTGCAATTGCCCTGACCGGGATTTTGGTCAGCGGGCAGCTGCAATTTGCTTCTTATAACCAATATCTCTATAAGAATTTTTTTGAAAATAAAAATCTTGCCATTATCGGAACCGTCGCAAATTATCTCCCAATGGCGATATTGATTTTATTTATGCCAAAGCTTGTTGCGCGGTTTGGAAAAAAAGAGCTTTCAGGCGCAGGCGCGCTGCTTTCTGCCGTTTCCGCCATCGCTGTTGCAGTCCTACAGCCGGGCAGAGATCAGGCTGCGCTGTTTATGTTCTTCCTGTTCCTGATCGGACTTGGCTATTCCTTCGTGAGCATCACCGTCTGGGCGGTTGTTGCGGACGTGATTGACTACCAGGAATACAAGACCGGCATCCGCAGCGAAAGCGCTGTTTATGCTGTTTATACCTTCTCGCGCAAGGTTGGGCAAACCCTTGCGGATACCGGCGGAATGCTGCTGATCGGCTGGGCGGGCTACAGCGAAGCCAACGCGAACCTCGGCTATGTTGAAGGCGTGGGCGAACGGCTGATGATACTGTGCACGGTCATACCTGCGGTTGTGTATACCTTGGTGTTCATTTGTATGCAATTCCTCTATCCGTTGTCGAAGGATAATCTTAAACCCATTTACAGCTTTATGCAGGAAAAACGCGCAGTGGTTGTTCAGGAATAAAACGGCATGACTTGAAAACAGCACCCCAAAAGCCGGACGGATGTATCGAATAAACATCTGTCAAGCAAAAGGGGTGCTGTTCGTTTCGGGGTGCGTATGATGCTCTTACCCCTTTTAATGTTAGCAGGAACTAACATTGAGGGCGAAAAAAGCTTGTACCAAACGCAGACTCAGCCGATTAGCGCGGTAACGATTTCTGAAATTCCTACAACAGCATCAACAATTAATTGCAGCCAGCCCCAGCTGCCGCTGATTAATTCAAAGGTACCGGCTGCTGCGCCGAACAGGTTGCTCAGGATTCCTAAGACATCCAACATGTTAAAAACTCCTTTCTGTAATTGTTATAGCAGTTCTAAAAGTTAGTTACAACTAACTTAAAAATATTATACCAAGCTTTATTTCTTTTGTCAAGCAAAAAATGCAAGCAAAACTAAAAAAGTACAAATCAAGCAAGGATGTCTATTCTTGCTTCAGCTCGCATATACATCCCATGAAAACCCAAACCAAAAACCAAGGGGGAGTCCAACCATGGAACTGCAACATACGACCCAAAGCGTGGGGAGTCTGGAGACCGTCTATGACGGCAAACTGGAACAGGCAGTGGACGGCGATATCACGCTGCCGGAGTATTGTCCCGATATTTTACGCATCCACAAGTGCGGCATAGAACCTTCAATCCACGCGGTGCAGAGTACGGGTGAGCGTGTGATCATCGACGGCTATGCGCGCGTCAATGTGCTGTACGCGGCAGAAGACGGCACGATGCAATGCTTTGAGCAAAGCTACCCCTTCAGCCGCAGCGCGGACATCGCAGGGCTGAACGACCAGACTGCGCTTTCCGTAAGCGCAAGGGCGGAATACGCCAACGCAAGAGCCGTCAGTCCGCGCAGGCTTGATATCCATGGTATGCTGTGCATCCCATTACAGGCGCGCCGCCGCCGTGAGGATGCGATATTGACAGGAATTGCGGGCGGGGGCATGCAGACCTTATGCGAGCAGGTGAATATCTCAAGCCTTGAGGCCCTGCACTGCACAAGCTTTCCGCTTGGCGAGGTGATCGAAATAGAACAGGGCGCGCCTGCGGTGGACCAGATTATTATGCGGCGCGCGGCAGCCATTGCACAGGAAATTAAGGCAATCAAAAACAAGCTGCTGGTCAAAGGCAACCTTGAGCTGCGTGTGGTCTATCGCAGCAGAGGCGCAAAGGAGCCGGTACAAATTATCCACACCATGCCCATTAGCCAGATTATAGAAGCGCCGGGTGTTTCTGAAAACACTTCAAATACGCTGCGCCTGCGCGTGAATTCGCTGGATATTACGCCAAAGGCTGACGGCAGCGGCGAGGCGCGCCTGCTGGAAATCAATTGTCGTGTCGGTGCGGAGGTCAAGGCGTATGCGCCGATGGAGCTGCAAGTGGTGAAGGATGCATATTCCACACAGTGCGGTGTTGCGCTGGATACCCGCAGGCTTTCGACCAAGCAGCTGATTGAGAGCTTTCGCGAGAGCTTTATTGCGAAGAACAACTTTGAGATATCGGGTGGCTTAATGAGCCTCCAGCTGATTTCGGGCGAGCTGCTGCCCGCTGATATATCCGTAAAAGACGGCACGCTGATCGCTGTAGGAAAGCTTAAAGTGAGCGCGGTCTATGTTGACGGCGAGGGGCAGGTGAGTACTGCGGAAAATGAGATACCTTACACCTACCGCCGTGCGCTGAAAAAGAACGTTGCCAGCGCTGCGGCGGAAGTAGAGCTGGAGCTGCTAAACCTGCAGGGCAGTGTTTCGGGCAATACACTTGAGGTGCGTGCGGAGTTGGCGGCAGCAGGGGATTTGTTCGCGGCTGAAGGCCGAAATATAGTCGGCGCGGTTGCGCAGGACGATGAAGACGCATTGCCGAGGCGTTCGCCTTTGACGATTGTCTTTGCGTCGGACGGCGAACCTTTGTGGGAAATTGCAAAACGCTATCGCACCACGGTAGAGGCCGTGCGGCAGGAAAATGAACTTGGCGCAGATATGACGTGTGCGGGACAAATGCTGCTGATCCCAAGCGTTTGATCGCGGCAGACCACAACAAATTAGGAGGAGAGACACATGGAAGAACGCAGCATATACAACGACATTGCCCAGCGCACGCAGGGGGATATCTACCTCGGCGTGGTGGGACCGGTGCGCACCGGAAAATCCACCTTTATTAAACAATTTATGGATACCTTAGTCATTCCGCACATCGCTTCGGACGCCAAGCGCGAACGTGCGCAGGATGAGCTTCCGCAGTCGGCGTCGGGTCGTACAATTATGACCACCGAGCCCAAGTTCATTCCGGAAGAAGCGGTCGAAATCAACTTACCCGGCAACGCAAAATTCCGCGTACGCATGATCGACTGCGTGGGGTATATCGTCCCAAGCTCGCTTGGGTACATCGAAAATGACCAGCCGCGTATGGTCAAAACCCCTTGGTTTGACGAAGATATTCCGTTTAATATGGCGGCAGAAATCGGTACGCGTAAAGTAATTACCGAGCACAGCACCATCGGTCTGGTCGTAACCACCGACGGTTCGATCAGCGAAATACCGCGTGAGGAATATGCGGAGGCGGAAGAGCGCGTTGTGCAGGAATTACAGGAATTGCATAAGCCCTTTGTTGTGCTGCTCAACTCCGCCGCGCCGGATTCGCCTGCGACCATTGCGCTGGCGCAGAGCCTTAAAGGAAAATATGGCGTACCGGTACTGCCGGTGAATTGCCTGCAAATCACTGAGGCGCAGATTAAACAGATCATCTCACAAATCCTGTTCGAGTTCCCCATCCGTGAAGTCAGTGTGAATCTGCCGGGCTGGATTGTCTCGCTGGAAAGCGACCACTGGCTGCGTAAGAGCCTCTATCAATCGGTGCGCGAAGCCGCAAAGGCGCTCAAGGTTATGCGTGATACCAACAACTTTGTTACGGGTCTGCAAGGCTGCGAGCACGTCTGCGGGTCCTCCATGAGCGCGCTGAACCTCAGCGACGGCTCGGCTGTAGTGGAGCTGAACGTATTGCCGGAGTTGTTCTACAAGGTGCTTGCGGAATCCACAGGACTGGAAATCAGCGGAGAGCAAGACCTGCTGCGCTGGCTGACGGAATTGTCGCGCACCAAAGCCAGCTATGACCGCATTAAAAATGCGCTGGACGAAGTCGACGCCACAGGCTACGGCATCGTTATGCCCTCGCTGGAAGAGCTGAGTCTTGAGGAACCCGAACTGATGCGGCAGGGCGGGCGTTATGGCGTGCGTCTGCGCGCGAGCGCGCCGTCGTTGCACATAATGAAAGCGAACATTACAACGGAAGTCGCGCCGATTGTCGGGTCGGAATCACAAAGTGAAGAGCTGGTGATGTATCTGCTCAACGAGTTTGAGGAAAACCCCGCCGCCATCTGGGAAAGCAATATTTTTGGCAAGAGCCTGCATGAGCTGGTGAACGAGGGTCTGCATAACAAGCTTTACCGTATGCCGGGGGAGGCGCGGATGAAGTTCCAGGAGACCATCGAAAAGGTGATCAACGAAGGCTGCTCAGGTTTGATTTGTATCATACTTTAGCTGCAAAACACAAAAAAGCAGGGAGTCAAACGACTCTCTGATTTTTGTGAAAAAAATAAATAAAAATTCCAAAAAGTATTGATTCTTGTCGTGTTATCGTTTATACTTGACTTAACCATAAAGCATAAAGAAAGTGAGATGATCCCATGGAAGACAATAACAACGCGACTTTTGTTCAGCAACCCATAATGCAGCAGCCGGTGCAGCAGCAGCCGGTGCAGCAGCCCATTGTCCAGCTAAAGACAAACCGGAGCCTCGGCATTGTGATTCTGCTGAGCATCATCACATTCGGCATCTACCTGATTGTGTTGTTCTGCAAGCTTAGTACGGAAATTAATGTGGTTGCCTCCCGCGCGGACGGCAAGCATACCCCGCACTACATTGTTAGCATTCTGCTTTCTTTTATCACATTCGGCATCTATGGTCTCGTTTGGAGCCACAAATATTCTGAGCGCGTCGGTCTGGAAGCTGCCCGCCGCAATACAGGTATCCAATTCGGCGCCGCCGATTTCTGGATCTGGAGCATTCTGCTTACTATTATTTTTGTGGGTCCGTTCATTTATTTGTATAAGCTACTGCAGGCGACAAATGCCATCAACACCAGCTACAATATGTATGGCTAAGTTTTAGCAACGCAGCAGCAGGCGGTACAAAACCGTCTGCTGTTTTTTTATTATTGATTGATTTTATTTACGGCATATGCTATACTTATTAAAAATTATAAAAGTAGCAAGGAGAATAACGATGGCAAGATTTATACCTGCCGCCTTTGCTGATGAGGCTGCAAAAGCGCTGTCTGAACAAATCGTGCAATGCAAAGCAAACGGAATCAATGCAATTGAGATGCGGGGCGTTGACGGGCAGAACATTTCTGACATCACGCCGGAACAGGCAGTCGAAATCAAAAAGCAGCTCGATGAAGCGGGGATGACTGTTTCGTCAATCGGCTCGAAATATGGAAAGGTCGACTTTGATTTTGAAGCCTTCAAGCAGACGGTGGAAGTCGCAAAAATCCTGGAAGCCAAGTATATCCGCATGTTCAGCTTTTATGAGGGCAGCAAAGAGGAGCGCTTCGGTTGGGTCAAGCAGATGGCGGACTACGCCTTTGAGCAAGGCGTGCTGTGCTGCCACGAGAACGAGCGCCGCATTTTTGGCGAAGGTCCCGAAGCCTGCAAAGAGCTCATCGATTTTGTTGGTCCCGAAAAGCTGGGCTGCATTTTCGATTTTTCAAACTTCCTTGAGTGCGGATACGATACCCTTGAAGCCTATGAGATTTTAAAGCCCTATATCACCTATTTCCACGTAAAGGACTACTGCAACGAGTGGAAAGCCACCGTGCCTGCGGGCTGGGGTGACGGTCATATCGCAGAAATTTTTGCTGACTTTGATCAGTCCCGCAGGGGTACATACTTCCTTTCCATTGAGCCGCACCTTAAGGTTTTTGACGGCATGGCGCAATTCGACGAAGAGACCAAACAGAAGTTGGAGAACAAGCAGGGTTATGCAACGCAAGCGGAATCATTCGCGCAGGCGGCAACCTGTCTGTTTGAAGTGATTGCAAAGGCGCAGCCTGTAACGCTGGGTATTATAGGCATAGGCGGCATGGGCAGCTCGCACCTGCGTATGTTCCTGCGCGGCGACCATAAACGCATCCGCGTGGTTGCTGCGGCGGATATCAATCCCGACCGCCTTGCGGCAGCGCAGGAAGCCTTGCCGGGCATTGCTGTGTTCAACAGCGCCGAAGAACTGATTGCAAGCGGTCTTTGTAACGCCGTTGTGATTGCCACGCCGCACTATTTCCACCCGCCGATTGCCATCGCCGCCATGGAAGCCGGGCTGGATGTCATGACCGAAAAGCCCGCGGGTGTCTATACAAAGCAGGTGCGTGAGATGAACGAGGTTGCGGCAAAGACCGGGCGCATCTTTGCGATCATGTATAACCAGCGCAGCTCACCCCGTTACCAAATGCTGCGCGAAATCGTGCAAAGCGGAAAATACGGCGAACTGAAGCGAGTGACGTGGTTGATCTGCGACTGGTATCGCACGCAGGCGTATTACAACTCCGGCGGTTGGCGCGCCACCTGGTCGGGCGAGGGCGGCGG
>JAVBSB010000059.1:0-3066 GCA_031547365.1 Oscillospiraceae bacterium
GGACGTCGGCTGCGGCTCGGGGATACTCTCGATTGCGGCGCTGCTATTGGGCGCAGGCACTGCGCTGGGCGTGGACATTGATCTTATGGCGGTGGCGAATGCCCGTGAAAATGCCGCCCGCAACGCCTTTGGCGAGCCGCAACTCCGCTTTGTGCAGGGCGACTTAGCAGGCGCGGTTTTCGGTCAATACGATGTAATTGTCTCGAATATCGTTGCCGACGCGATCATTTCGCTGTCGCGCGAGGCGGGTGCTCTGCTTAAGCCCGGCGGCGTGTGGCTGAGCAGCGGTATTATCGACACACGTGCGGATGAAGTGGTCTTTGCGCTGGAGCGGCAGGGCTTTCGCCTGCTTGACCGCCGCGACGAAGAGGGCTGGGTATGTCTCATGGCAGGGCTGTGAGCAGGGAACAGCCACTATTTTCTTCACGGCATTTGTCGCACAGGTCATTAAAATTTGTACAGCAGACAAGGTAATCGCATTCATCGCAGCCTTCTCCGCTTTTGGGGCAGTGTGCCGGGTTGCCGGGGGTTAAGGGCTCCACAAGATCACCTCGCGCTGAAAATGAAACCAATAATGGTTATACGATAACTATACCATACAACCTATAATTATGTCAAGAACAGTTATAGGAGTGGTTACATGTTTGAGATTGATAACAGCTTAAAAAGTGCCAATATACCCCGTACCATCCGTTTTACAGATGATATGTTTGAAAAATTGCAACAGGTTGCATTTGAGCACAGTATCTCGTTTAATTTGCTGGTTTTGCAATGTTGCAAATATGCGTTATCTAACATGAAAGAAGAAAAATAGCGAAGCAACCCATCTGCTCGTCGCGCCCTGCACGCCCTGTTTCTCCTGATTCCTTACTGCGCTACCAGCCCCGCTGTATACACCAAAAAAGCTACCGCATACGCCAACGCACACTGGTAACCTACCGCTGCCAGCGTGCGTTTTATACTGCCCAGCTCGCGGCGCAGGGCGCTGACGGCGGCGACGCAAGGCGCACAGAGTAAATTGAAAATGAGAAACGACAGTGCGGAAAGTTGCGTAAACCCTGCGGCGATGTTGCCATGATAAAGGATGCCGAGCGTAGAAACGGCATTTTCCTTGGCGATGAAAGCGGTGACGGTTGCGACCACAGCCTGCCATTGCCCAAAGCCGAGCGGTCGGAATAGAGGCGCAAGCATACGCCCAAATGAGGCCAATAAACCCTGCGAAAGCCCTGCGGACAGCATAAAGCGGTTGTCTTTCCAGGCGACAGAGGAAAGAAACCATACCAGCAGAGATGAGAGCAGGATCACACTGCCGGCTTTTTTTAAAAAAGCAGCGGTTCGGCTCCATACACTGCGCAGCAGGTTTTTTGCGGTGGGCATGCGGTAGTCCGGGAGCTCCAACACAAAGCTGTGGCGCGCTTGCGCTTTGTTGTGCGTTTTATTCAGCACAAACGCAGAGAAAATAATTGCGGCAAAGCCGATGAAATAAGCGAAGGGCGCCAGCCACCAGGCACCGCCAAACATTGCCCCGGCGACCAGAGCGATGATGGGCAGCTTTGCGCTGCAGGGCAAAAACGTACAGGTGACGGCAGTGACGCGGCGTTCGTGCGGGCTGTCAATCGCGCGGGTTGCCAATATTGCGGGTACACCGCAGCCGGTTGCCAGCAGCATCGGCATAAAGCACTTACCTGACAGACCAAATTGCCGTAACAGGCAGTCCAGTACGAATGCGATGCGCGCCAGGTAACCGCAGCTCTCTAAAAAAGCGAGGCAGCCGAACAGCAGCAGCATCTGGGGTACAAAGCCGACCACTGTGCCGACACCCGCCCATAAGCCGTCGATCACTAATGCCCGCAGCCACGGCAGCACCTGCCAGTGCAGGAGAAGGCTTTCAAGCGCTCTGCCGACTGTATTGAGCAGCTGCTCTATCGCATTGGAAGCCCAGGCGCCTACACCCGAAACAGAAATATAATAGACCAGGACCATAATGACCGCGAAGATGGGTAAAGCCAAAACGCGATGCAGCAGCAGACGGTCAAGCTGTTGGGACACTTCGCGCTTTCCGCTTTTTTGCATGCATTGCGCAACAGCCTGTTCAATGCGGTCGTAGCGCGCGGCAATGGCGTCCTCCTGTGAGAGATAGGCAAGCTGCCGGTGCGCTGTGGTTTTTATTTTAGCGGGTTGTTTCAGCAGGGGCATCAATTGACCCAGCCCTTCGCCGCTGATTGCTGATATTGCAACGACCGGACAGCACAGCGTCCGCTCAAGCGTCTTTGCAGAAAATTTGTCGCCTCTGCGGCGTAAAACATCCGCGCAGTTGACCGCAACGACGACCGGCAGACCAAGCTCCAGCAGTTGCATGGTCAAATAAAGATTGCGCTCGAGGTGTGTGCCGTCTACGATATTCAGCACTATGTCCGGCGGAGCATGCGTGAGCGCGTCGCGGGCGACGATTTCTTCGGGCGAAAAGGGCGTGAGCGAATAAATTCCCGGCAGATCAAGGATGCGTACCGCCTTGTCGCTGCGCAAGGAACCTTCTTTTTTTTCTACGGTTACGCCCGGCCAGTTTCCAACGAACTGATTTGCCCCGGTCAGCGCGTTAAAAAGCGTAGTCTTGCCGCTGTTTGGATTCCCGATTAATGCGACTGTTGTCACGGACATCACTCTCCTGTCCATGACTATGCGGCAAAGTATAAAAATAATTCTTGACATCCCTTGCCTGCTGTGGTATACTAATTCTACCTCTGGCAGGGGGTTTATTTTTTGTGGTCTTCCTGCGATTGAGGGAGCCTATATCAAACGAAGGAGGCGCTATTATGCGAGTGAAGATCGTCCTGGCATGCACAGAGTGCAAGCAGCGCAATTACAACAAGATGAAGGACAAGAAAAACACACCTGAACGGCTGGAGCTTCGGAAGTATTGCCGCTTCTGCAAAAAGCACACCGTCCACCGCGAAACGAAGTAAGGAGGGTCAGCACAAATGGCAAAGGATAAAGATACTTCTTTCGAAGCGCAGCTTGATCAGGAAGCAAAGGAAGCCAAGAAAAAGCTGAAAAATGCCGAAAAAG
>JAVBSB010000162.1:0-4160 GCA_031547365.1 Oscillospiraceae bacterium
TATAAGCTTAAGCGCTTCTTCATATTCCCCGTTCGCAATCAGACCGACATAGCCCTGGCAGTCGGTTTGCGCGGGGCAGGCAAGCGAACAGGGCGGGCGGCAGTCGCCCGTGTGGTCGCTGAGCAACAGCTCCAGCGCAGCCTTTCGGTTTTCGCGCACACGCGGCGTATTCGTGCTGATGATCATCCCATCCGCCGCCATGGTAGAACAGGCGCGCAGCAGCTTGGGACTGCCCTTCGCTTCCACCACGCACAGCCCGCAGGCACCGTACATCTCTACGCGCTTGTCGTGGCACAGCGTGGGGATATCAATCCCGTTTTCGCGGGCAATGTCTAAGATGGTCTGCCCCCCAAAGCCCGCAAGCTCACGACCGTCTATGTTAAGCTTGATTTTGCTCATAACTCAATTCTCCTCCTAGTCCACAATAACCGCGCCGAAATGGCAGGTTTCCGCGCATTTGCCGCACTTGGTGCAGATTGCAACGTCAATTACATGTGGCTGCTTGCGCTCGCCGGCAATCGCGCCCACCGGGCATTTGCGCGCGCAGAGCGTACAGCCGGTGCATTTTTCTGCGTCGATTGTATACGTCAACAAAGGCTTGCACTGCTTTGCGGTGCACTTTTTGTTAAAGATATGATCTTCGTACTCATTCCTGAAGTATTTTATCGTGGTGAGCACGGGGTTTGGGGCTGTCTGACCGAGCGCGCATAATGACCCCGCGCAAATCTGTTTTGAAAGATCCTCCAGCAGCTCGATGTCCCCATCTCTGCCGTCGCCCTCGCAAATCCGATCGAGAATTTCAAGCAGGCGCTGGTTGCCGATGCGGCAGTGGATGCATTTTCCGCAGCTTTCCTTCACGGTGAAATCCAGGAAAAAACGCGCCATATCCACCATGCAGGTGGTTTCATCCATCACCACCATGCCGCCCGAGCCCATGATCGCGCCCGTCGCGGCAAGGGTCTTGTAATCGATTTGGGTGTCTGCCAGCGATTCCGGGATACACCCGCCGGAAGGTCCGCCCATCTGCACGGCCTTAAAAGCCCTGCCGTCCTTGATTCCGCCACCTACGCCGAACACAACCTCGCGTATGGTTTTGCCCATTGGAACTTCCGCAAGACCGCCCTTTGCGATTTTTCCTGTGAGGGCAAACACCTTCGTACCCTTGGAGTTTTCGGTGCCCATGGCGGAAAAAGCCGCGCCGCCGTTGCGCAGAATCCACGGCACGTTGGCGTAGGTTTCCACGTTGTTGATGTTGCTCGGCTTGCTCCAATAGCCCTTTTGCGCAGGGAAGGGCGGCTTAAGCCTCGGCATACCGCGTTCGCCCTCCAAAGAGGCAATCAGCGCGGTTTCTTCGCCGCAGACGAATGCGCCCGCGCCCGCTTTAATGCGAATATCGAAGTTAAAGTCACTGCCGAATATATTTTTACCCAGCACACCTCTTTCCCGCGCCTGCGCCATGGCGATCTCCAGCCGCACGATGGCAAGCGGGTATTCCGCGCGGACATAGACAATGCCCTCGTCCGCGCCGATGGCATAGGCGGCGATCATCATGCCCTCAATCAGCGCATGGGGGTCGCCTTCGATCACCGCGCGGTCCATAAAAGCACCCGGGTCGCCCTCGTCGGCGTTGCAGATGACATATTTTTTTTCGCCTTTAGAATCCCTTGCAGCCTGCCACTTAAACCACGTCGGAAAACCCGCGCCGCCGCGCCCGCCGATGCCGGAGGTCTTCATCTCCGCAATGACCTGCTCGGGCTTAAGCGACTTAATGCATTTTTCTGCGGCTTTGTAGCCCTCACAGGCTAAATACTCATCAATATTCTCGGGGTCAATAATGCCGCAATTTTGCAGGGCGATACGGTGCTGCGCGTTAAGATTATCAAAATCCTCCTGCGGAATTTCGTATTGTGCTGCATTATTTTCTTTGCCGCACACCAGCTTTAGAATCTCTTCGACGCCCTTTGCGTCCACTTTAACGAATATTTTATCATCTACGTTCACAATGGGCTCAAGGTAGCACATGCCGATACAGCCGGTGACGGACAGTGTGCAGTCTTTACCTTGCAGCCCCTGCTCCAGCAGCTGGTATATTTCGGCGGCTCCTGCCGCGATGCCGCAGCTGCCCTTACCCACGGTAACTTTATTTTTGCATTCTGCATTTTCATTTCTCATTTGCTTCGCCCTCCCTCTGCTCAATTTCCTTCAGGATTTTTATAGCAGCGGCTTTTGTGAGGTTGCCATAAGTCTTGTCCCCTATCATCATGACGGGAGAGAGGCTGCAACAGCCCAGGCAGGCAACATTGTTAAAGGTAAACAACCCGTTCGGCGTGATTTCTCCTTCCTCCACGGCAAGGTACTCTTTGATGGCCTGCTCAATTTCGATCGAACCATTCACATGGCAGGCCGTACCCTGGCAGAGCAGGATCAGGTGCTTGCCCACGGGCTTTGTACGGAACTGCGTATAAAATGTCACCACACCCATGACCTTCGCGGGCTTTACGCCCGTTCTCTGGGCAATGTATGCCAATAAATCCACAGGCAGATAGCCGAACAAGCTCTGCGCCTGTTGCAATATGGTGATCAAACTGCCCTGCGTACCCGCATATTGCGTCAGGCAGGGTTCCAGCAAGGCGACGTCGATTTCCGGGTCGGAACAGACCCGGGCTTTGTTCTGCGTACAGTTGCAGCTCATGCTGATACACTCGCTTTCTTAATAATCTAAACTATCATAAATTATAGCACAGCGCCTTTGTTTTATCAACTATTTTTTCATACCGGCATTGCATTATCATGCCAAAGCATGTATACTTAATATTGGAAATCAAAGGATGGAGGCGACAGCATGATTGACCGCGTAATGAAATTGGGAGAAAGGGCCTGGTTTCGGCTCGGTACCTTACAGAACTCCTGGCAGCCGCAGCACAGAATCGAACGCGACGCAGTACAACGCAGCATTGACCGGCTTTTCAAAGAGGCATACACCGAATTAATGCCGCTGCATTGTGAATTGTGGCGCACAGAAGAGCCTGTACCCTTTGCGCAGCGCCATGAAGGCGACTATCAGGAGCTAAAGCTTGGCGAAAAATGGGCAAAGCGCGTGTTCGACTGCGCCTGGATGCATGTCACCGGGCAATTGCCCGAGGGTATCAGTGCCGACGACCCCACACTCTGCCTGTTGGCGGATATTTCCGGCGAAGGGCTGATCGTTAACCGCGCAGGCGAGGCCATGCAGGGCATCACCTCTTACGCCAGCTTCGGTGATATCCGCGCGGGTACCGTCGGCAAGCGGGTGGTCATGCCCGAGGGCATCATAGACGAAGCCGGCCGCATTGATTTCTGGATCGACGCTGCAGCCAACGACCTGTTCGGCAACTACATGGGCGGGCAATTTACACAGATTATCCTGCGCAAGCTGCACCTTGCGCGCTGCGACCTTGAAAAGCGCCGGCTGTACTTTGACTGTGCCGTTTTGATTGGTCTTTTCGACAATACGCCCCGCAGCGACTATACGCTTGCGGTGTTCAATGCCGTAAAAGCTGCGGCAAATACCCTTAACAGAGATATCCTGTTGCCATACCTCAATGCGAAAAACGACGACCCCGACGTATTTGAATACAGCGCGCAGGGGCATTCGCACCTTGACCTTGCATGGCTTTGGCCGATACGCGAAACAAAGCGCAAGGGTGTCCGCACCTTTTCGAGCCAAATTATGAACCTCAAATATTTCCCCGGCGGAACCTTCGGCGCTTCGCAGGCGCAGCTGTACCAGTGGATTAAAGAGAAGGACCCCGCGGTATATGCCAAGGTACAGCAATTGCACCGCGAAGGTCGCTGGGAAATCCAGGGCGCGACATGGGTGGAGCCGGACTCGAACCTCATCGGCGGGGAATCCATGCTTCGCCAGTTCTTTTATGGCAAGCAGTACTTCCGCAGAGAGTTTGGCTTTGACCCAAAAATTCTTTGGCTGCCCGACAGCTTTGGCTATTCCGCCTGCTTTCCACAGGCGGCGGCGCTGGCAGGCGTACCGTATTTTCTCACGCAAAAGCTCAGCTGGAACACCGTCAACGAGTTCCCCTATCATACCTTTCATTGGAAAGGACTCGACGGCACGCAAATTTTGGCGCACATGCTGCCCGAAAACACCTCTAATGCGGCGGCGC
>JAVBSB010000182.1:0-4258 GCA_031547365.1 Oscillospiraceae bacterium
CAACAAGCAGCGTACCGACCTGCTATTTTCTTTGCGGTCAAACCTTTCGCCCGGCGGAGCGCGGCGACCGCAGCAAGGCTGTGATATCTGTTATCACCCGGGCAATGAAAAAAGCCGTCGGCTGGCCGACAGGCTTGCGGAGCATATGAAGCCGATTGCGGTGGACTCGGAGCGTGTGCGACTGATGCCGTCGCCGCAGCTGCCTGACTTCCGGATGGCAAAATGCCCCGCGATTCAGCTGAGGCTGGGCTTTCGCGATCATCCCGACGACGCGCAGTGGATGCTGCAAAGCACGGGCGTGATTGCGCACGCTTTGGCAAAGGCGTTATGCGAGTGGTTTGAAAAGCCCTGTAAATCACCGTTTGCGGATGTTCAGGCGACGGTGAACGCGCCGGGCGGTTCGCTGGCGATGCGCCGCGCGCCGCAGGCAGAGGCTGAATTGCTGCGTCCGCTGCAAAACGGTACACGGCTGACATTGCTTCACCGGGAGGGCGAATGGCAGTACACGGAATTCGACGGCGCGTGCGGTTATGTCCTGCGCAAATTTTTACAGATCAAGTGACCGCTCCATCGCGGCAAGCAATTGGTCCCTGCCCTCGCCTGTTTCGCTGGAAAAAGGAATTATCTCCTTCGCGCCGCAGCCGTTCAGCTCGAGTTGAATTTCTTCCATGCGTTTAAGATATTGCATGGGCTTTAGCTTGTCCCGCTTGGTCAGCGCTATCACGAACGGGATTTCTTTTTCCTGCAAAAAATGCAGCATCGTTGCGTCGTCCTTGGTGTGCGGGTGACGGATGTCAATCAGCTGCACAACAAGGGCGAGGTTCCGTTCGGAGGCGAAAAAACCTTCCATCAGCTCCGCGAAGCGCTTCAGCTCGCTCTGCGGGCGCTTAGCGTAGCCGTAACCCGGCAGATCGACCAGGCGTAGGTTTTTATCGGAATAGAAATTAATAGTGATGGTCTTCCCGGGCGTACCGCTCACCCGCGCCAGGGCTTTGCGCCGCAGCAGGCAATTGAGCAGGGACGACTTTCCCACGTTGGAACGCCCCGCGAAGGCGATCTCCGGCAGGGTGGACAGCGGCAGCTGCCGGGATGTGCCGTAGGATGCTTCATAGGTGAATTCGTTGGTGTTCATGGCTCCCATTCCATTCCTCCCTTACATCCGAATTCGTTTGCGCTCCACGAGTGTTACTCATTTTGTTGCAAAATATTTGGCTCTTACTTTTTTCGCCAGCTTTTCTATGCTTATCACATATCCAACATTTTTTACTTCTCCTATTTCCTGCCGCCTTCTAAATTCAATGTATTCTTTTGTGTATTCGTAAAAGGTAATTAACTGAAATCCGCTGCTACTATCAAATACAAAAATGGGTAAATACCCATTTAAACATAATGTTGCCCATTTACCGTAGAAACCAAGTAGTTTAGAGACATCGGGATTTGGATTATATCCTTCATCTATAAATTTATACGGCTCTGTATATGATTTAGAATTTTTTCGCACCCGGTCTCGTGCCTCTTTAATTTCTGCCGAATTGGCTTCGTCATAATATTGGCTGATAACCTGAACCCGTGCCAATTTATCGTTTCGCAGGGTAGATAGTGCACCTAATACTCCTATGAGTATGCCGATAATAGAAATAAAAAGCGCTACTAAACTGCTAGTGTCCACAGTACTCATCCTCTTTCATCCTAATAAACTTTATCCTATATTCGCACCCTTTTGCGCTCCACAGGCTTGCGCCGCTTCTCCGTCTCCCCTGCTGCCTGTGCCTTGCACCCTACTTCTTGTAATAAAGCATATTCGCTGATCTGTGAAACATGCGAAATGCCTATAAATTCGACGGCGGCTTTTACGGCGTCGTCCACCTTTTCCAGGTCAGACAGGTTGCCCTCGGGGATCAGGATGGTTGGAATTCCCGCTGCGTAGGCAGCCATGGCTTTTTCTCGCAGACCGCCAATGGGAAGCACGCGCCCTGTCAGGGTGATTTCACCCGTCATAGCCAAATCGGGGTTGATTTTTATGTTGCTCAGCGCCGAAAGCAGGCAGGTGAAGATCGAAACGCCTGCGCTGGGACCGTCCTTTGGCACAGCGCCTTCCGGGACGTGCAGGTGAATGTCGTTGGTCTTATAAAAAGCCTCCGGTAAGTCGAGCGCCTGCGCGTGAAAACGCAGATAACTCAGCGCCGCCTGCGCGGATTCCTTCATAACGTCACCCAAACAACCTGTCAGTTGGAGTTGCCCTGTGCCGGGCAAAACCAGCGCCTCAATCGGCATAATTTCACCGCCGACGGGCGTCCACGCAAGACCATTCACAACGCCGACCGCAGGCTCTTTGTTATGGATATCTTCTTTGAATCGCCTTGCGCCCAGCCATTCCTCAAGCGCATTCGGCTTAAGGTTCAGCTTGTATTTCTCGTCTTCTGCCACAAAGACAGCGCATTTTCTGCACAGCTCCGCAAGCTTGCGTTCCAGCTGCCGCACACCCGCCTCGCGGGTATAGCCTTCGATGATTGCCCGAATGGTCTCGTCGCCGAGACGCAGACGACCGCGCTTGAGGCCGTGGCGCTTAAGCTGCTTGGGCAGCAAATGCAGTTTTGCGATGTGCAGCTTTTCCTCCGCCGTATAGCTCGGCAGTTCTATGACCTCCATACGGTCCAGCAACGGGCGCGGAACCGTTGTAATGTCGTTGGCGGTTGTGATAAACAGCACCTTACTTAAATCAAAAGGAAGCTCCAGAAAGTGATCGCGGAAGGTGGCATTTTGCTCGCTGTCCATAACCTCTAAAAGCGCGCTTGCCGGGTCGCCGCGCATATCGCTGCAAAGCTTATCGATTTCGTCAAGCAGCAGCACGGGGTTGCGGCTGCCCGCCTGTATCATCGCGTTAAGAATGCGCCCGGGCATGGCGCCGACATAGGTCTTTCGGTGTCCGCGGATTTCCGCCTCGTCGCGTATGCCGCCGAGCGAAATACGCGCGAACTTGCGTCCCATGGCTTCGGCGACAGAACGCGCTATTGATGTTTTTCCAACGCCGGGCGGTCCGACAAGGCAGAGGATTTGCCCGGTGATATCGGGCGAAAGCTTAATGCACGCCAAAAGCTGCAGCACGCGCTCTTTTACGTCATCTAAGCCGTAGTGGTCTTTTTCAAGCTTTTGCTTTGCGCGTTCGAGGCTCAGCCGGTCGGTTGTCAGTGTATTCCATGGCAAAGCCAAAGCGGTTTCGAGGTAGACGCTGAGAATCCCGCTCTCGGGCGACTGCGGCTGCATACGCTCCAGCCGCGCGCATTCTTTTAAAAGCTTCGCCTCGGCTTCCTGCGGCAGACACAATGCAATGATTTGCTCTCGATAACGCTCGGTGTCCGACTGCGTGTCTGTGCCCTCGCCCAGTTCCTCCGATATGGCGCGGCGCTGCTCCCGCAGATAATTCTCGCGCTGGTTCTGCTCCATTTGATGAAGCACCTGTTCGTTGATTTTTACCTCGATCTGCTGTAGTTCATATTCTTTATTAAGTATGACACACAGCAGCTTCAGCCGCTTGACGGGATCTGTCTCTTCCAGGACGCTCTGCTTTTCTTCCAACGGAAGCGGCAAGCTGTCGGCAATATAGTTTGCAAGGCGTCCCGACGCCCTGGCCGCGAGCACCGTCATGGCGATATCGGGCGGGAGGGAAATGAACTTTGCGCAGCGGTTAAACAGCGTCTTCGCCTGCCGCAGCAATGCTTTTTCGACTGCGCGGCTTTCTTCAGGCACGGATTTATCGGTCTTTGTAACCACCTGCGCCATAATAAAAGGTTTTTCCTGTGTAAATTCCTTCAGGCGCGCACGGGTCTGCCCTTCGATATAAACCCGCGCGCCGTTGTTGCCACTGGCATCCTTCAGCAGCTGCCGCACTTTTGCAATGACGCCGACCTTTTGCAGCTGATCGATACTCGGCTCCTCTGCAAGCAAATCTTTCTGCGCGACAAGAAAGATCTCCTGCCCCGTTTTCATCGCGGCTTTCAGCGCCGCCAGCGAGCTCTGGCGCGTAACTTCAAAGTGCACACGGCCTTCGGGAAAAATCACAAGGCCGCGCAAGGGCACGACCGGCAATTCCCGCACCGGCGCAAAATCTGTGATTAGCATATAGTTCTCCTGTCGCGGTTATAGTGAATTCTTTACGGTCAATTTTGCGTTTCGCTTGAGCGTATCAACATTCCAGTCCAAACCAAACGCACGGAATTTTTCCGCAAGATCCTTCGGCAGCTTTTTCCTGTGGGAAAGC